>REAQ01000074.1 GCA_004294195.1 Sphingobacteriales bacterium
GGACGCTGCCCGAAGCGGCGATTGCGCCGCCTTTGCCTGCGATTTTGCCGATGGTATTGCGGCGGACCTCTTCATATTAGATCACTCACCAACAGAACCATTGACTCATTGAGCGATTCACTATTCAAATGTTAAAATCAAGGTTTTGATGAATATTCCGTCAAAATGGAGGCAATATATTTGAACATTCGGGCACTTACACAGTTATTTGCAGTGTAAATGAATATCTATGCCTGGCACAATTATCCGCCGGTATCGTGAACTTAGGAACTATTCTCAGGATTACGTGGCGAAGAAAATGGGTATCTCGCAGAATGCTTACAGCAAGATCGAGAACAACATTACTCAGCTCACCGTAAACCATGTCAAGCAAATTTCCCAGATCCTGGAAGTTTCTATCGTGGACCTTTTGAGAGATGATTTCGAGATTCATGGACCCGCAAACATTCATGTGGAGAGTATCAGCAAGGAAGCCCTACTGCTGAACATGGACAAGATCAGGGCTAAACTGGAAGATAAGAGCCCTCAAAAGCACGATTTCTATCCAGTGGTTATGGCCCTGCTACAGTCGGTAGACTCTACCATCTCTAATGTCCATTAGGCTTTGACCCCTCACTTAGCCTAAGGGCTTTCTTCTGCCCTTTCATTCTAATATACATTAGAGCTACAGGTTTTAAATTAGAATTTCCTCAATCTTCTTAAATCCTTCTTCTGCAGGCAACTGCTCCCACAAAATCTGATAGATCGCTTCAACAATCGGTATATCAGCAGCAAACTGTTGATTGATGAGGTGAATGGATCGGCTGGCATTATACCCCTCCGCTACCATGTTCAGTTCCAGTTGTGCCGACTTCACAGAATAGCCCTTGCCGATCATATTTCCAAAAGTACGGTTGCGACTGAACAGGGAATAGCTTGTTACCAGCAGATCTCCCAGGTACACAGAAGCGGCGTAGTTGGGTGACTTCCTCCTAGATAAAGGCACATCATGGTGCACACCTACTTCAATATTAGCAATACCTGCGGTCCGGAGAAATCCTGCCATCTCATCAGCTGCATTGGCAATCAAAACGCTCAGAAAATTATCGCCATATTCCAACCCATGTACAATACCTGCACCTAAAGCGTAAATATTTTTCAGGATGGCAGCATACTGAACACCATAAATATCAGTGTTCACTACGGCATTCAGGTTAGGCCCCTGAAAACAAGCAGCGATCTCCTGGGTGGCCGTTTCATCAATGCCGGAAAAGGTGAGATAAGACAGTTTTTCCGCGGCCACTTCTTCCGCGTGGCAGGGACCCATAATGGTATAATAGTGTGGAAGTGTGAAGGCGTAATGATCCCTGAGATAATCATTGAGCAGTTGATTCGTTTGGGGTAATATCCCTTTGACGGCAGATATGATCTTCCTGCTCCTGATCAATTCCGGGTCTATCCCTTCCAGGGCATCTACCACATAGGCTGATGGAACGGCAATGACAACTGCATCACAAGCCGCAAAAGTTTCGGCAGGGTTGGTGTTGAGAGAAAGCATGTTGGTATCAAACCGAACAGAGTGAAGGTAGTTCAGGTTGTGTTTACGCTTCTGCAGATGCTGAACAACCTGCTCATTGCGTACGGTCCAGTGAATGGAATGCTGGTTATCTGTCACCAGTTTGGCCAGCGCTGTACCCCAACTTCCACTTCCGATGATGCCTATTTGCATAAAAAGTTATTGGTTATTCGTTAATGGTTATTGGTCATTGAAAACGGCTTCAAATTAACCAATAACTAATAACGAATAACCAATAACAGTCTTTTACTTTTTGGTCTCGAATAATTCTTCTTTGGGCACTACTTTCACTTTCATGCCTTCACGCAACATCTTGCTTACAATAGTGTAAGGGCCTGTGATCACCTGATCGCCAGCCTTCACACCGCTCAGTACTTCAATATAGTTCATGTCCTGAATATCGGTCCGCACTTTAATGCGCTTTACAGAACCATCGGCCTGCAGAACGAATACTACTTCATCCAGGTCATCAGCACTTCCTTTGCTTTCTTCTGATCCGCTGGCAGCATCGCCTGTGGGAGCGTCTTTCTTTTTACCGCCAACAGCTTTAGCGGTATCGCTTTTATCACGAGTGGTTACCGCGTTGATCGGAACTGCTAATACATTGGTGCGTGTCCTGGTTTGGATATCTGCACTCGCGCTCATACCCGGTCTGAAGGGGAAACTTTTTCCTTTGGGATCGATGAGGTCCTTATAACTGGCTGGATCAAGGCGGATCCGAACTTCATAGTTGGTGACATCTGTGCTGCTGGTGGTTGCGGCACCATTTGCTCCCCTGTTGGTAGCGGCAATCTGGGTTACAACACCCTTGAATTTACGCTTTGTGTAAGCATCTACTTCTACGAGTGCTGTATCACCAATTTTTACTTTCGGAATATCGTTCTCGCCCACATCCACGCGTACTTCAATCACACGCATATCTGCAATCCGCATCATCTCGGTACCAGCCATCATATTACTACCCACTACGCGCTCACCTTTCTTCACGTTCAGCAAAGAAACGATGCCATTCATAGGCGCTACCACGGTGGTTCTGCCAAGGTTTTTGTTGGCCACCGATAGATTAGCCTGTGCGCTTTGTACGCTTGCTCTACCGCTATTGATGGTTTGTTGAGCCGCAGCGTAATCAGCCTTGGCAGTGAGCCATGCATTCTCTGCCTGCTCATACTCCAATCTGGAGATCACCTTATCATCAAAAAGTTGTTTCTGGCGTTTGTATTGACGCTCAGCCTGATCGGCACGAGCCTTAAAGCTTTCCAGCGATGCCGTAGCATTCTGTACTTGTGCCTCCTGTTGGTTCACACCCGCAGCAGCCTGGTCCCGCTGTGTAGCTAGGATATCAGCATACACCCGCGCGAGAAGTTGACCTTTTGTAACGCTGTCGCCCTCCTGCACAGTGAGTTCAGTGATCTCACCAGATACGTCCGGGCTTACTTTCACTTCCACTTCAGGATATACCTTACCGCTGGCGGTAACAATTTCCGTGATGGTGCGCAGTTCAACTTTCTCTACGGACACTTTTGTAGACTCTTCCTTGCCTATGACACCGGCAGATTTCAATCCCAGCAGGGCGATCACCACCACCAGAAGAGCTACCAATATCCAAATCCATTTTTTCTTCATCGTATAACTGATTTTTCCTTTTTTATAATCTGAGGCCCTGACCTTTATAGAACTCCAGCACCTTCATTGCGAATACATAATTGTATTGGGCGATGAGTTTATCGATTCTGGCCCTGGTCAGGTTGTTTTGGTTTTGTAACCATTCGATGGTCTGTTGTACACCCGCTTCGTAACGCTTGGTAGACAATTCATAAGAACGCTCTGATGTACGCACGGCCTTCTCACGGGCAATATAAGTATTGTAAGCACCGATGGCTTGTTGGTAAGCGTTGTAAATATCCTGTTTCAATTGCAGCGTATCCCGAAGAATGGTAAGGT
>REAQ01000075.1 GCA_004294195.1 Sphingobacteriales bacterium
AAGGGATATGTCTTCAACTGCTTTTCACGCAAGGATGGTGATCCAAATTTTCCATCGAGACAATACTTCGTCCAAATCTGCAGGTCCTCAACCGTAGTGAGCAACCCGCCGTTTCCATACACAAATTCATTGGGCATATCAATTTCCCAAGACGCACCATTTCGGGAATAACCGATCGCCCGATCAGGTACCACCCGGTTTGGATTGTCGCGCCACTGTGTGCGCTTCATACCCGCCGGTTCAAAAATATACTTCCTTGTAAATTCAGCTAAACTCATTCCACTCACCCTTTGCGCAATGATGGCCATGAGGTTGTAATTGGAATTGCTGTAAATAAATTCTGCTCCAGGTACATGATTTAATTGCTGCTGCCTTTTCAACAAATCCAGCGCATCATCATTGGTATAAAATTTTGTGGACCTTGGCCAACCCGAGATCACAGCCACACTACCCCAATCCCTGAGGCCACTGCTATGATCCAATAAATGACGGATGCGGATAACCCGACCATAATCCGGCAGTTCAGGTACATATTTTCGAACATCGTCCTCAACGCTCAACTTGCCCTGCTGCTCAAGCAACAAAATAGCACCGGCTGTAAATTGCTTTGATACCGATCCCGCTTCAATCCTTGATTCAAGCTTCACCGGAACACCGTGCTCCAGATCAGCTATCCCCCAGGCAGTATCATAGATAACCTTACCATTACGCATGACGGATAACTGTCCGCCCGGACCACTTGAATCATAGTATCGGGAAATAATCGAGCGCAATTGCAAAGCCGTATCCTGCCATTGCTGGGCATATGAATGCTGCAATGCAAAGAGGGAAACAACCAACAAGCATATTCTCATAAATGCTAAAATAGCCAATTGCTACTAGCTAATAGCTATTAGCTAATGGCTATTTCATCGAATAAAATCCGATGGTATTCCCTTCTGTATCGCTGGCTATCCCAATGAAACCAAACTCTCCGATGGAAAACTTTGGCGCTTGTACTTTACCTCCGGCTGCTTCTACCCTGCCCAGTTCATGTTGTTGTATTTGAAGTGTGATGAATCAGTGTTCTGCAATCTCCTTCAACAGTTCAAGTGCCTTAGGGTAATGGTCGTTAAAATAATCGATGTATGACTCGTTCACATCCACGGCCACGGTTACCTTGGTGGTTCCATTTGTTTCTTCAAATGTATACTCCTCCATACAGCCGGCCCATCCCTCAACCTCAGGGCCCTCAAGAATTTCCTTACCATCCTTTAATATGCCCAGGTGGCGTATCGATACAAATTTGCCGGGATCATTTGTGGCAATTTCAGAAACCATTCCACCTTCTTTTCCCTCTGCATCCACACCTATAAACTGAATCGCAGCACCTTGTTCCCAGCTTCCCCTATACGTTGACGTTGGATTGAATGCCGATGTCCAGCCCTTGTAATCGGCCATATCATCAAGTCCAAGCATTTTCCGGTAGACAGTACTGGCATCTCTATGAACGGTAGTAGCGTAGGTCATTTTTATCATGGTGGCTTGTTTTAGGGATTGATAAGGTAAATAATATACTACCGTACATTCAACAGCTTCATGACTAAAGGTATATTGGAGGGATGATTGGTCCGGGTTATCTTTATGTTACAAGTACTTCAATATGCCGCCCAAATCCGCCAAACCATCGATAGAAAAAATTCAAACCCTGCACCCGGTTCCAGGCAAGGTCAACAAGAAAATTGCAGCAGACAAATACGAACTCGTGAAGAAAAATCTGCTGGCCATTTTGGCAAAAGAAGAACCCACGCACCTGGAATTGATGGAAGCCCTCTATCAACGCATCGGCAAAACTTTCGATGGCGGCGTGCAGTGGTATGGTGAAATCGTGAAGCTGGATCTTGAAGCCAGAAAGATCATCGGAAGAACAAAGACAAAACCTGAACGCTATACATTGACAATGTGACAATGTGGCAATTTGAAAATGCGGCAATGTGGCGGTCTGCAACCTTCAACCTTCAACCTAACTAAAACTCTCCCCAAACGTCAACAAATTATGATCCGGATCCAACAATGAAAACTCTTTCTGTCCCCAGGGTTTTACTGACAACGGACCATTAGGATGAATAGCCGTCTTTCTTTCCAATAATTCTTTATATAATTGATCGATGTCTTTCACGCGGATATACACCTGCCCGTAATTCTCCAAGGGGTCCAATGCGGCAAAGGCAAAAAAATGGATCTCGATCTCATCCTTTTCCAGCATAAGATAATCTGGGTAGTCGCCCACCACTTCAAACCCTAAAAATCGGGTATAATAATCCTGTGTAATGGCTTTGTCCCGCATGGGCAGTTTCGGATGCACAGATGTCAGCATGCTTTTTCTTTCGCCAAATATGAGAAATCCTCACCGGATATCGGCTTGATTCAAATCAGGAAATTCTGTACTTGGCCCTTACCCTGCTCAGGGTTTCCGGTGCTAGCTTTAGATAGGATGCGATCATTTTAACCGGAAACACCGCGGCAATCTCAGGTCTGGTCTGCATGAGATATGCATACTTTTCGGCCGGGTCCATCGTCTCGTCAAACATCAATAATCGCTCCTGGCCCTGGTTGAACAACCGCCCAAATTGTAAGAATGCAGGCGCCAGACTCATCAGGGCATGCATTTGCTTCAGGCCCAATCTGGCCACCCTGCCATCCTGAAATGCACGAATGGCCACCAATGAAGGTTCCTGTCGCACGAGACTCTGCTGAATAAATATCCATTCACCCGGCAAATGCAGGTCAATCACTTTCTCGTCCTCGTCTTCTTGTTTATACTGGTAACAATAACCTTTCTCCAGAAAATATACCGCATCGCAAATATCCCCTTCAGACAGAATCATCGCACCTTCCTTCACATCATACCATTGGAGATGCTGCATAATCCACTGCTGCTCTTCATCAGAAAATGAACCGAGCGCCGAAAACATCTGTATTGTGGTTGGCAACATTCTCATAAAGATGTCATTCCTTTTTGAATAGCTTAGATAAAACCCACCATACCAGCCACACACCGGAGAAATAGATCAGCCCTTTAAGATTGTACTTCACGTCCTCGGGATCATATCGGCCATGAATCGTTCTTCCCAATAAAGTGTTGGAATATTCCTGCGCATGCTCAATGGCCACGCTAAAAGCAAACAACAAAGCGAAGATGATGCCATGACGCCAAAGACTTTTGCCGGCAAACAGCACATTGAAAAAACCAGCAGCCAGAAAATAAAATCCCGCATGCATGGCTCTGTCGTGACCGCGAAACGCCCTCGGCAATTTCAACATAAACCCCACGATGGATAAAAAAATGCATACGATGGCCAACACAATTTTAAAGGTCTTACTCAACTTTAGATCCATAGGAAAAATGGAGGGTTAGTATCCGTGGAATCGTATTCTTATCAGCATCGTCAAAATACTCACGAACATGCTGCAGTTGAAATCCCTGCGCCGATGCAGCACCAG
>REAQ01000076.1 GCA_004294195.1 Sphingobacteriales bacterium
AAAGGTATACCTTACGCGGCACCTCCGGTTAGCGCATATCGTTGGAGACCACCACAGCCTGTTACGCCATGGAATGACGCACGCGATGCCACCAAAGACTGTGCAGATTGCCCGCAACGTACCTGGCAAGGATCCACCTCTGTTCAATCGGAGGATTGTCTTTTTCTAAATGTATGGGCACCAGCTTCCATTGACAAGAAAGCAAAATTGCCCGTTATGTTTTGGATTCATGGTGGTGGTTTCACTGGGGGAAGTGGCTCTGGCCCTGGCTCCTCTGGAAAGGCATTTGCAAAACAGGGCGTAATCCTGGTAACAATCAACTACCGACTTGGGCGTCTTGGTCATTTCGCTTTTCCCGCGCTAAGCAAAGAAAATCCGGAAGAGTTTAAAGGAAGTTATGCTTATATGGATCAGATAGCTGCATTGAAATGGGTGAAAGAAAACATCGCAGCATTTGGTGGCGACCCAAACAATGTGACCATTTTTGGCTTTTCAGCAGGTGGCGTTTCTGTTCATTCACTATTAACTATACCAGCAGCAAAGGGACTTTTCCATAAAGCAATTAGTCACTCAGGAGGCGGCCGTGACGGTGTTCTCACCGGGAGACCAATCAACAAAGAAAATGGTGATCCTTTGTATCCTATCTCAGCCGAAACAATTGGGATCAATTTCGCACGTATACACAACGTCCAAACTACTGATGGCAGTGCATTAAGTCAACTTCGTTCGCTACCTGTAGAAAAAATTGTGTACGGCGGTCTGGAGAACGATAGCACAGGAGTTAGGATCTATTCTGGTCCAATTTTAGATGGCAAACTTGTAGTAGAGACTGCTGAGAGTGCATATAATGCCGATCGATTTGCAAAGGTCCCCATCTTGATTGGGAATTGCAGTGCAGAAATAGGGGGAAATTTTGTTAGCACTGCAACCACCAAGGAGGCCCTTTTTGCACTCTTTGGAGAAAATGAAGCTGAAGCAAAAGCAGCCTTTGATTTGAATGGCACTAAAGAATTCGCTGAAGTACAAACAAAAATTAATACAGATTGGGTCTGGGGTGAGCCTGGACGTATGACGGCACGTGCATTTACCAAGATGCGCGCTCCAGCATATATGTTTCAATTCGGCTATGTTCCTGCGGCTGCCAGAGAAAGGGCTCGTTATGGAGCAGGCCACGGATCTGATATTTCCTTTGCGTTCAACACACTCAACGCACGATGGGGCGGAGGTCAAGCTACAGCGGAAGAGAAAGAGTTGGCAAGAATTATGAACACGTATTGGACAAACTTCGCAAAAACAGGTAACCCAAATGGTACTGGTCTGCCTGTTTGGCCTTTGTATGATACGCAGAAAGAAGAGATACTTGATATTGATTTAGATGGCAAAGTGGGGAGCAAGCCCGATCCCAGAAAGGCAAGATTTAATGTTATAGAAAAAGCATTTAAGAAGCGGGAGAAGGTACAATCACGGGGAATTTAACCCTCCCAAAATAGGGTTGGATAGATAAACAAAAGAATATGAAGCCAATTAGCATAGTTCCATCACTAACCGCATTATTTATGGTGATCGTATTGCCCGTATCCGCACAGCAAACAAAAGACAACCCCTTTGGATTGGTATATCAAAACGCGATAACATTAAACCAGCCTGGAAAAGTAAATATCCGGCAGGTGAGCTATCGCTTGAACGGCATCTCTATTGCCGCCAATATATATTTGCCCGCTGACTATAGCTTGGATAAACGATACCCTGCTATTGTTGTAGCCCACCCAAATGGCGGCGTTAAAGAACAGGTTGCAGGTCTTTATGCCGAACAACTCGCAGGACTAGGGTACGTCACAATTGTAGCTGACGCATCTTATCAGGGTGCCAGTGGTGGAGAACCTCGCAATGTGGACAAACCAGCAAACAGGGTTGAAGATATTCGCGGAATGGCGGACCACATCAGCCAGTTTCCTGCAGTGGATCCGAACAGGATAGGCTTACTAGGTATTTGTGGCGGCGGCGGATATGCTTTGAAGGCAGCACAGACGGATAAAAGATTTAAAGCGGTTGCCACATTGAGCATGTTTAATTCTGGGATAGTCAGAAAAAACGGGTTTCAAAATTCCGCGCTGAATACCATTCAAGACAGGATGAAACAAGCCAGTGAAGCGCGTCAACTGGAAGTGTCTAAAGGCATTATCACCTACACCGCTGACACCAGGATTACAGACGAAATGGCCGACAAAATGCCATTTGACTTATATCGGGAAGGTCACTATTATTACAACCGAACCCATGCTCACCCCAATTCTACTTTTCGATACACAACCAGTAGCCTGTTGGACCTAATGGCATTTGACGCGTCCACAGATATGGATCTGATCGATCAGCCCCTTTTAATGATAGCTGGTAGCAAAGCAGATAGCTACTATATGACGGATAGCGCATTCAAAAAAGCCACTGGATCTAAACACAAAGAGTTATATCTAATTCCGGAAGCCACACATATCCAAACTTACTTCGTCCCGAAATACGTAAATCAGGCCGTAAGCAAGTTTGAAACGTTTTTCAGCATCTATATCAAATCACCTATTCAAGAAAAAACCATTTAAGATGAATAAAGCGATTTTTTTTGCCTTCATTGGCCTCCTTTATTTCAATGGCGCAGTTGCACAAACGGCCGACGAAAAAGAAGTTTTACAACTTTCTAAGGATAAATGGATCTGGATGGCCGAAAAGAAAATCGATAAACTGGAACCGCTGTTTCACGAGAAAGCCAAATTTGTACATATGAGTGGCACATGGAAAAAGGCGGAAGAATTGGATATCATCAAATCCGGTAGCATCTGGTATAAAAAAGCCGATGTACACGATGTGGCTGTGGAGATCACGGGTGATGTAGCCATCGCCTGGAACCGAATCACGTTGATCGCAGAAGTCAGGGGAAGTGATGTAACCACGGAATTCACCGTCACGGAAGTATATAAAAAAGAAGGCAAGAGCTGGAAAATGTTGGCGCTGACTTTTAGCAGTGTTCGCGATACGCACCAAATTAAACATTAGACATCGGATCACAGAACAATCAAATTAACGTAAATTCAACAACAGTTCATAAACACAAAAAATACAGAAGATGCAACCCACAAAACCAGGCTACAACAGACGCGCGTTTTTGAAATCTTCTTTATTGGCGGGCGGTGGCTTTATGATCAGCTTCTCCGTCATCCCGGAATTGGCCCTGGCTGACAAAGCCCTTCCCATGGGTAATCCCGTGGATTGGGCAGGCTTAACCGGCTATATCAAAATCACTTCCGATAACCTGATCAAGATCCTGAACCCCAATCCGGAATTCGGTCAGAACGTGATGACGTCCTTACCGATGATGGTGGCAGAGGAACTGGATGTGGACTGGAAACAGGTGATCGTTGAGATGGTGCCGCATGATAGTGTTAAACTCGGGCCACAGTTCACCGGCGGCAGTAACTCAGTAAGAAT
>REAQ01000264.1 GCA_004294195.1 Sphingobacteriales bacterium
GAAAGAGTGATTTCCCATCGCTGCTTTCACACCACCACAGCCATAGTGTCCACAAACAATCACGTGCTTCACTTTCAACACTTCCACTGCATATTGTAAAACGGAAAGCATATTCAGATCAGTATGCACCACCATGTTTGCAATGTTGCGATGCACAAAGATTTCTCCCGGCTGTGTACCAGTGATTTCGTTTGCCGGCACCCTGGAATCAGAGCAGCCGATCCATAGAAACTCCGGCGTTTGCAAGTGTTCAAGCCTGCTGAAATACTCGGGATCATCGTACACTTTTTCGGCGGCCCAGGCTTTGTTTTCCAACAACAGTCTCTCGTAGGTTCTCATATCCGTTTTTTATGCCAGTTCTTCTCTCGAATCCGGCGAATGAATTAATGCATGTAAAGGATTATTCAGATTTTTTTTCAGCTCAACCCTGATGTTTTTCAAATAAGCATGGGCAAGAAATTCATTGATGGTGTCAATGATGTCTTTGTCTATGAAATCTGCACGGGATGCATCAATGATCACAAACGCGTCTTCAGGCACCTGGTCAAGTTTTCTTTTGACGATGGGTTTGTTCAGGAAAGATACATCTTTACGCAACCTTACCATATAGTTCATCTCGTCATTAACCACAAAAACTGACGAGCGGAAATTGCTTCTCACCATGAAGAACAATCCCACCAGGATACCTATCACAATCCCTATTAAAAGGTCCGTCAGCAAGATGGCTACAATGGTCACAATAAACGGAACAAACTGATCCCAACCCTTGTGATAGAATTCCTTGATCAACGGAATCTTCACCAGTTTATAACCCGTGAAGATCAGGATGGCAGCGAGAGCCGACAATGGGATCAGGTTCAGGAGTTTTGGAATGAAGATCACGCAAAGCAGCAACAACACACCGTGAAAGATGGCCGATAGTTTTGTTCTGGCGCCGGAGTTGACGTTGGCCGAGCTTCTTACAATGACAGAAGTAAGGGGCAAGCCTCCCAGTAGTCCCGAAACAATATTGCCCACACCCTGGGCTTTCAGTTCCCTGTTGGTGGGTGATATGCGCTTATATGGATCAAGCTTATCCACCGCTTCAATACCGAGCAGGGTCTCAAGGCTGGCTACAATAGCGAGGGTAAATGCCGTTTTCCAAACCACAATGTTGTTGAGGAATCCGAGGTCAGGATGAGATAGGAAACCGATGAACTCGCCAGCATTTCCGGCCACCGGTAATTCAACCAGGTGCTCTTGTTGCAATGCTATGGAAGGATTGTTTGCTTTCAGGTATTCATTGATGATAGTGCCGATGATCACCACAATCAATGGGCCAGGTACAAATCTCATCCAGGAGATTTTCTTGATGGGTTTCGATTCCCAGAAAATTAAGATTAGTAGGGATACGCCGCCGATCAGTATTGCAGCAGGTGTAAAATATTGGAGCGCATGGAACAGTCCGCTGAAGGTATTCTCCCCGCCGCTGTTGAAACTTTCATCGCCTTCAAAACTCGCTTTGTCGTATCCCACCAGATGTGGAAACTGCTTCAGAATAAGAATCAGACCAATGGCTGCCAACATCCCTTTGATAACAGAGTTGGGCACATAATCTCCGATCACGCCGGCTCTGGCAAATCCAAGCGCAAGTTGGATCACCCCACCCAGGATCACAGCCAGCAAAAAGGCTTCAAAACTGGGAAGGTTTAAAATGGCACCAGCAACGATAACAGTGAGACCCGCTGCAGGACCACTCACACTCAGTGGTGAGCCGCTAAGGATGCCAACAACCACACCACCTATCACACCGGCGATGATTCCGGAAAACAAGGGGGCTTTAGAGGCTAGCGCGATGCCAAGACAAAGGGGAAGTGCAACTAGCAGCACAACTATAGACGCCGAAAGGTCATAGCCTATCGACTGCACATTTCTTTTCATGTAAGGTTTTTATGATGGAAAAAGGGTAGCTGAAAATTTTTACGCGTTAGGGGGAGGCGTATTGATGTCATCGGCCTGCCTGGAGAGAAAGTGTTCTGAAAAGCAGCGCCCAAGGGGCTGTACAGTGATGTCAGAAAGCTGCACCAATTGGTGGATCAGGTCATTATCCTGATTAACCACTTCTTTTCCCAGGGGTGAATGTACGATCTCTTCCTGAAGTTGATTAGAGCTGAGCAGATTGCCAACCTGGGCAATGGGCAAGAGCGGTATACTGAAGATCAGCATTAAAAATACCGCAATGAGTGACTTTCTGCCCATGTCCTAAAAATAGCTAATAGCTATTAGCTAATAGCTATTTTTAGTAGCTATTTTCCGTTAAATATTCAGGCCGCCACAGGTGCTGATTACCTGCCCGGTGATGTATGAGCTCATGTCTGATGCCAGGAAAAGGGTAGCGTCGGCAACTTCTGATGCGGAGCCGAATCTTCCCAGCGGAATCTTTTCGAGAAATGCTTTAGACGCTTCACCATCTTTCAAATAGTGGGTCATGTCTGTTTCGATAAATCCTGGTGCAATTGCATTGCAGCGAATGTTCCTGCTACCCAGTTCATGTGCCACTGATTTGGTAAAGCCGATGATACCGGCCTTACTGGCCGCATAACTGGATTGCCCACCATTTCCCCTGATGCCAATGATGGAACTCATATTGATGATGGAACCTTTTTTGGCTTTCATCATGGGCCGCATCACCAGCTTAGTCATATTGAAGACACTCTTCAGGTTGATGTCCATCACTTCATCCCACTGTTCTGGCGTAACGCGAAGGAGCAGGTTATCTTTTGAAATTCCTGCATTATTTACGCAAACATCCAAACTGCCGAAGGTGGCCAACACATCGTTGACGAGTTGTTCGCACTGCGCAAAATCGCCGGCATTGCTCTGGTAAGCCTTTGCCTTAACACCCATCGCTTCCATTTTTTCAACAAGGGCCTTAGCTTTTTCGGCACTGCTGTCACTCACATATGTAAACGCCACATTGGCTCCATGGTCTGCAAATTTCAAAGCGATGGCTTCGCCAATTCCGCGGGCGGCTCCTGTTACGATGGCGGTTTTTCCGGCAAGTAATTTCATGTGTTGGGTTTGCGGCAAAAATAAGGAGAACCATCAAGAGAATGGTTCATAAAATCGCCGGCCTTTCTGAAGGTCCGAAAAGCTCATAGGTTGATTAGCTGTAGAATTTCTTCAATAAAGGTGCGCTCGTTGCTCAACCTTGGAATTTTATGCTGACCGCCGAGCTTACCTTTTTGTTTCAGCCATTTAGCGAAGTCTCCTTTTTGCAGGGTATGGATGATGGGCATCCGAAGCGCTATATCTTTATGCCGTTTGGCTTCGTAGTCGCTGTTCAGCGATTTGAGCGCATGGTCTAGCTCATATGTAAAATGATCCAACCGCTCCGGCTTTTTCTCAAACTCAATCAGCCATTCATGTCCGCCATTGGTATGATCCCCGAAATAGATTGGTGCGGCAGAATAGTCATTTACCACGGTTCCGGTTTGTTCACAGGCTATCGCGATGGCGCGGTCCGCATTTTCTACCATCAGCTCCTCACCAAACGCGTTGATGAAATGTTTCACTCTCCCACTTACTTTAATCCTGAAAGGCTGTAAAGATGTAAACTGAATGGTGTCTCCTACGCAATAGCGCCACAGTCCGCCGTTGGTACTGATGACCAGCGCATAATGTTTGCCGAGCTCAACATCCTGCAGACCGATGGTAAGAGGCTCTTCCTTGCCATATTCTTCCAGCGGCATGAACTCCATAAAAATACCATGGTCCGTAAACAGCAACATGCCATCGGAATCAGGACTGTCTTGCGCAGCAAAAAATCCTTCACTGGCATTGTACATCTCCAGGAAGTTCATTTTCTTTCCCATCAACTTTTCAAAATGCTCACGGTAAGGCACAAACGAAACACCGCCATGGAGGTATAGTTCCAATTGGGGCCATACTTCTGCGATACTTGATTTGCCGGTGATTTCAAGAATGCGCCGCAGCAACACGAGGGTCCAGGTTGGCACTCCCGATATCGACGTAACATTTTCATGAATGGTATGCTGTGCAAGTTTTTCGATTTTTGATTCCCACTCATCCATCAGTGCGATGCTCAACTCTGGTGTCCTGATCCAGGATCCCCAGAAGGGTGTATTCTGCAGCAACACGGCACTGAGATCTCCGTAGTGGGTTTCATCATTGATACGGTTGACGGTGTGGCTACCGCCGATCACGAGGCCCTTGCCCGTCAGTAGGTCAGAAAAGGGATTGAAATTGTAATACATGGTCACCACGTCTTTTGCGGCCCTGTAGTGGCCGTCTTCAAGACTTTCATTGCTGACCGGAATGAACTTGGATTTTTCTGAGGTGGTACCACTGCTCTTCGCGAACCAATTGATGGGTGTGTTCCACAACAGGTTCTGCTCGCCTTCCATCAAGCGGAGGATGTACGGCTTCAGATCGTCATACTCATGAATGGGGATCGCCTTTTTGAAAGAGCGGATATTGTATAACGATGAGAACTGGTATTTCCGTCCAAACTCCGTGTATTGTGCAGAGGTCACCAGGTCCTGGAGCACTTCCCTTTGCGCGGCAACGGGATTTTGCGTCCAGCCTTCAATGCGCCACATTCGCATGCGCGCCAATCTTGATATGGCGGGTGAAAGGAGCCTCATTCCGGGCAAGATAGCGAAATATGAGTTAGGGGAAGGGTTTAGGGGAAGGGTTTAGGAGAAGGGTTTAGGCTATAACCTCCCTAAACACTCCCCCTAAACACTCACCCTAAAAACCCGCCCTATTCTTCGCTTCCTCGTGCAGATAGTCCTTCCGCTTCAGCTCAAAATTACGGCCGAGGTAAAGGCGGCGCACCTGCTCGTCTTCCGCAAGCTCTTCGGCCGTGCCATGCTTGAAGATCTTGCCTTCAATAAGGAGATAGGCCCTGTCACAGATAGACAGGGTTTCGTTTACGTTATGGTCAGTGATCAGGATGCCGATATTCTTGTATTTAAGGCGGGCCACCACCGTCTGGATATCCTCCACCGCGATGGGATCCACACCTGCAAAGGGTTCATCCAGCAGGATGAAGCTGGGATTAACGGCCAGGGCCCGCGCGATCTCGGTTCGCCGGCGTTCACCACCACTCAGGGAGTCTCCATTGTTCTTGCGCACATGCGTGAGGCGGAACTCGTTCAAAAGCTCCTCCACCTTATCTTTCCGCTCCTTGCGGGAGAGGTTGGTCATCTCCAGTACAGACATGATGTTATCTTCCACCGTCAGCTTGCGGAATACCGATGCCTCCTGCGGTAAGTAGCCAATGCCCATTTGCGCCCTTTTGTACATGGGCAAGGATGTGATCTTGTCTTCATTCAGGTACACTTCGCCCTCGTCAGGCTTGATCAGGCCTACCACCATGTAGAAAGTGGTGGTCTTGCCTGCTCCATTTGGCCCCAGAAGACCTACAATTTCACCTTGTTTAACGTTGACGGAGACCTTGTTGACCACGGTTCTGTTGCGGTAAACCTTTACCAGGTCATGCGTGTGTATAATGAGACTCATGCGTTGTGGAACAAAAATACAGAACTCTGCCTGCAATTCCCCTTCTTCCCGATCCTTTAACAGATTTGCTGCACAAGGCTTTTCTAACTTACTTTGCACCCAGTTTATAAGGAAGTCATCTACACATGAAAGTAATCGAGCATATCCAGCAGGCAAAAGATACCCTGATCTCTTTTGAAATTTTGCCCCCTTTGAAAGGCAAAAGTATTCAGTCCATATATGACCATCTTGATCCACTGATGGAATTCAAGCCTTCGTTCATTAATGTAACCTACCACCGCAGTGAACAGGTCTTTAAAAAAAAGGCCGATGGTTCCTTTGAAAAAGTGGAAGTACGTAAGCGCCCAGGTACCGTTGGTATCTGCGCGGCTCTGATGAACCATTACCATATTGACACCGTACCCCACCTGATTTGCGGCGGTTTCAACAAACGAGAAACAGAAGATGCCCTCATTGATCTTCATTTTCTCGGGGTAGATAATGTACTCGTTCTCCGTGGTGATGCCGCCAAGAACGAAACCTTCTTTGAACCAGAGACTAACGGTAACGCATACGCGATTGATTTGCTGAAGCAGGTGATGGACCTCAACCAGGGTGTATACCTGGAAGATGATATCCGTGAAGGCTTCCGCACGAACTTCTGCATTGGCGTGGCAGGCTATCCGGAGAAACATTTTGAAGCCCCCAATCTGCAAACGGATCTGGCCTATGTGAAAGCCAAGGTGGATGCAGGTGCGGAATACATCGTGACACAGATGTTCTTCGATAATCAAAAGTACTTTGCATTTATGCAGGCCTGCAGAGATGCAGGTATCAACATTCCCATCATCCCCGGACTGAAGCCCATCACCAATAAGAAACAACTGGCTGTAATCCCGCGCACCTTCCATGTAGACATTCCTACAGAACTCAGCCTGGAGATCATGAAATGCAAAGTTGATGCCGATGTGGAGAAGGTAGGTATTGAGTGGTTGGTGGAGCAATCAAAAGAACTGAAGAAAGCTGGTGTACCAGTACTTCACTACTACACGCTCGGAAAGCCTCGCGTAATCCGCGATTCTGTTCGTCAGTTATTTTAATGCTTAAGGGTGTTTAACACCTGAGTGAAGGTAGCATTGTTGACTAATACAGGATATTGCTTGCGCAACCCATCGATCCACCTTTCTTCCAGAATAGTCTGGTAATCATTCACTACCTGTACCCTTGCGTCTTGAAAACTTTTGGGTGAGGGCTTGGGATAGGTCTTGATGATGTAGGCGAAGGTGGCCGACTGATCTTCGCGGTTAACCGTTACCGTTGTAGCCGTGTTATTTTTCATGGGTGCATTTTCAGGTTGAATGAGCTTCCATTCCATCCTATTGCTGTCTGCCATGATCCTGCCCCCGGAAGTTTCCATCAGTTGACGCCACCCACCCGGATTTTTCATGATTGTATTTCTTGTATTTGACGCTGTTAGAGAATCAGATGCTGAGATCATGATCACATCAGCACTTTTGCCCCATTGGTATTTTGATTTATTGCTGTTGTAATAGCTGCGCAGTTCAGCAGTGTCTGTAGCAGCTTTGCTCCAGACCTTCCGTTCCATTGCTTCAAACAACATATTGCCTTCCATGAATTCGGTGATTTGCGCACGGAATGCCGGATTGTAGGAAGTCATGTGCGCGCGGTAATATTCTGAACTACTTGCGTTTTTGAAGTCATTCCACAGCGCTTCATATTCCTCCTGCGTGCTATGGTGTACCCTGGATTGTACGTAGCCCAGCCAATCTGTTGTGACGAGGTTCCTTTCAGGGAACTTCAGAAGAATCGTCTGCTCATTGATGAAGGTGGAAAACGCTTTACTACCTTTCAATGCACTATCCGTAAATCGAAACAATTCTCGCAGATCTGTCACCGCAACTTTCATACCGGTGATCTGTACTGTATTTTGTGCAAACACTTTTCGCGGGATATTTGCCCTTGCATCTCTTGCAAGTGCATCGTTCCAGGTGGTGCCTTTGAAACTGTTGGCATCGGGAAGGGTTTGCTGGAGCCGCTTGATGATATGAAAGCCCATCGTGGTTTCAAATGGAGGAGCGATCTGTCCATCCTTACTGAGGGCAAAAAGTTTTTCTTCAAAAGCCGGATCGTATGTTCCCACAGACAAAGGAGGGAGTAGACCGCCGTTGGGTGCTGTGGCTGCGTCAAAGCTGAAACTGCGGGCCAGAGCTTCAAAGGACGCACCTTTTAGCAAAGCCTGGTAAAGGGAGTCGGCACGTTTCTGTGCGGCCAAATTTGCAGCCGTACCTGCCTCCTGGTCATAGGCGATGAGGATCTGTTGCGCTTGAATGATACCAGTTGCCAGCCGTTCACCGGTCTGTTTAAAAATATGATATCCTTTATCTGATGCAAATGGTTTGGAAATGCCATTTGCCGATAAAGCATAGGCTTCATTTTCGAGGGAATAGGGGAGTGTGAAGACGGTAATGTATCCGAGATCTCCACGGTTAATCTTAACCGATGAATCGGAGGAAAATTCCAACGCCACTTTCCTGAAGTCTTCACCTGCAGCCAGTTTAGCATAGGCTTTTTCAGCTTTCGCTTTTGCCCTTTCCATGTCTGCTGGTGAGATGATAACATCGATCTGTGGATAAAACGCAAACTCTTCTTTATAGGGAATAAGGATATGAGAGATGCGGATCTCTTTGGTGGCTCGCTGTTTAACTTCCCATATCATCTTTTCCTGCAGCGCTGAGTCAAACATGAACTGGTCCTCGATCTGTTTTCTGAACGCTGCAATGTCTTCCAGCTTGTAGACGAGGGTGTCAAGCTTCATATTGTAAGCGTCTTGCACCTTCAGTTTGAAACGAGTGTACAGATCCAGGTAGTTGCGAACAGAAATCTCTGTGACGGTACCGGGTTCCACATTCTTTTTGAACGCGCGGATGAACTCATCGGCACTCACCTGTTGGTTCCCGTAAGTGAATAAGGTTTGTGTCTGCGCGGCACAGGTCAACATCAGTGCCCCAGTGATGATCAGTATGGTCTTCATGGATTATTTAGTACCTGATGACTTTATTTTATGGTCGAGGAAATCATTGAGTTGCTCGTAACTCAGTTTTTTCGCCAGGATTTTTTTGTCGGCGTCAAGCAGATACAGCATCGGTGTCTGGTACACGTCGTACAACTGCCTGAAGCCCGGCTGACTGGCCTGAATTTCGGCATCCTTCATTTCCTTGGTTTGATAAACGTGAATCCAGTCTTTCAAATTGTGCTCTTTGATGAAAGTCAGCCACTTGTCTTTCCCGCCATCGGTCATCACACCATAGATCCTGACACCCATGGCCTTCCACTTGGCGTGATAGAAAGAATCCAGCTTGGGCACTTCCACCTGGCAGTGGCTGCAGGTGGGATCCCAGAAGCAAACCACGGTATAGCTGCTCTTTACGTCATACAGATTGGTCTTTTTCCCGGTAGTATCCACCATGTTCAGGTTGGCCCCTTTTTCACCCACCACATTGGCCATCAGGCTGTAACCACGATCGAAGATGAACTTCTTATATTTCTCCGTCATCCAAGCATCGGCCTCACCAGCGATGAAGTATTTCTGGAAGAGATGCACAAAAACAGCATCCTGACCCATGTATTTCGGGTTCACATATTTTTCCGTGAGCGTTGCCAAAATATACTGCCGCATGTCTTTGCTGCTGCGGGCGGCGAACATCATCTCATCGGCTTCAAGGATCAATGAATCCGCCTGTTGAGGAAGCACCTCGTCAAAATACCGGTTGAACCTGGGCTGGAACACGGGCGTGCGAAGCAATCGCGTATCACTCATATTCACGCCATCCCAGTAATGTGATTTATAAAATTGATAGATAAGGGCCGAGTCTTTGTAGGTCTCCGGGATCACGGGATCATTGAGGAGTTTGAACACCGCAGAAAGTAAGTGGTCAGGATTGGTTTTAGTGAAATCCTGGCGGTAGTTTTTTAACTGAAGATTTTTGTCTTTCAACTGCGCCACGATCTTTGCGGAATCAGCCTTGGTAGGCGCTTTGGCGTAGGACTTTTGCAGGTTGTTCATTTCCCCGCCCACCACGGTGGTGAAATCCTGGTAGGATTTGAAGAGCTGGTTTTCTTTGGAGCCGGTGAACTTCACGGATCGCAACAGGTCTGCCGAATCAGCGGATACCGAGAAACGCTGTTCCTTATCGATCACCAATTCAAAATAGCCGTCCTTATTGGGAAATGCGATCATGTAGATGCCACCCGGCAGTTTTTCCTTTCCGGAAAAAACGGCTTCGCTGTTTGTATTGATGGCCACAGAATCTACGAGGGCCTGCTTCTGGCCATAATAATGGGCAAGGAAGAGATAGCCTTTGGTGAAGGGCTTGAGGGTAACCTTGATCTCATAGCCGGTTTGGGCAAATACGGAAACGCTAAAGACCAGGCCCAGAAAAGCAAAAATGGTTTTTCGATGCATAAGGGAAAGCATTGCAGCAAAAGTAATTTAAAAGCATTTCACATTTTGTTAATCCATTTCGTTTCCTGCGGGGTAAATTTGCCGGATGCGCAACAGGAAACAAACGGTGCTTACACAGGTGGAGGTGACGGACTATGCGGCGGAGGGGAAGGCCCTGGCACGTGTTGACGGGAAAGTGATCTTCATCCAGGGTGCGGTGCCGGGCGATGTGGTGGATGTGAAATTGTTAAAGAGCAAGAAAGACTGGGCCGAGGGCCAGCTGCTGCAGATCCATAAACCTTCGGAAAAGCGGGTGCAGCCTTTCTGCCAGCACTTTGGCGTTTGCGGGGGATGCAAGTGGCAGATGATCCCCTATGAAGAACAGCTGACATTCAAAAACAGAGAGGTGGCCGAGCACTTGCGGCGGATCGGAAAAGTGGAGCTGCCGCCCATGGAGCCCATCTTCGGCGCAGCCAAAACGCAGTTTTACCGCAACAAGCTGGAGTATACTTTTTCCAGCCGCAAATACCTCACGGATGCTGAGTTCAGGGCCAACGGTCCGTCTGACCAGCCCGCACTTGGATATCACATCCCGAAATGGTTTGATAAAGTCATCGATATCCATACTTGTTACTTGCAGGAAGAACCGTCTAACGGACTAAGGGATAAGGTGAAAGAGATAGGATTAAGGGAAGGGTTCAGTTTTTACGATATCAGGGCACACAAAGGCTTTTTGCGCAACCTGGTGATCCGTTATGCGAACACGGGTGAGCTGATGGTGAACCTGGTGGTGGGCGAGGAAGACAAGGTGGCGTTGAAAATTATTTTCGATGAACTACTTGCTGCATTTCCGCAGATCACTACGTTGATCTATACCGTTAATCACAAGGTGAACGATTCTATTCACGATCTTGAACCGGTTACCTGGTATGGAAAAGGATATATCGAGGAGAAGCTGGATCATTATGTGTTTAAAATTGGTCCCAAAAGTTTCTTCCAGACCAATACGGGCCAGGGTTTGGAGCTCTACCGCATCACGCGCGAGTTTGCCGGGCTCACAGGAAATGAAGTGTTGTATGATTTGTATTGTGGCACGGGAAGCATCGGTATTTTTTGCAGTGAGCAGGCGAAGAAGGTGATTGGCGTGGAAGTGATTGGTGAGGCGGTGGAAGATGCAAAGATCAATGCTGCAACCAACGGCGTGAACCATGCATCCTTTTTCCCGGGCGATGTGAGTGAGGTGTGTACCGATGCATTTTTCGCGGAGCATGGAAGACCGGACGTGGTGATCACCGATCCTCCCAGGGCAGGCATGCATGAGAAATTGGTTCGTACCTTGCTGGAGATTGCGGCGCCGAGGGTGGTGTATGTGAGTTGTAATCCGGCTACACAGGCGAGGGATCTGCAGTTGTTGGATGAAAAATATAGAGTGACGAGGATAAGGCCGGTGGATATGTTTCCGCATACGCACCATATTGAGAATGTCATTCTTTTGGAGCTGAGAAGCTGATTCAATTAGGCAATTCGGCAATGTGGCAGTGCGGTAATGTAGGAAGGCGCGCCTTGCGTAGCGGCGCGCCAGCAGTCACTCCGGGTGTTTCTGCGCAGGCCGGCAACGCACGGCCGCGCTTCCTACATTGCCGCATTACCGCATTGTCAAATTGCCGCATTAATTAAATAGTGTATTTATGAATGTAAGAGAAATGGGCATAGGTGGCAGCATACCGCCAGTGATCAAAAACCTGTTGATCATCAACGGATTGGTATGGCTGGCGCAGATCACGATCCAGAGCGAAGCATTTGATATCGAGAATCTTTTTGCACTGCATTTTTATGAATCCCCGCTGTACAAGCCCTGGCAGTTCCTCACCTACATGTTCTTGCATGATTCAGGCGGGATCACCCATATCCTCTTCAATATGTTTGCCCTGTGGATGTTCGGCAGCACTTTGGAGAAACTCTGGGGTTCCCAGCGTTTCCTGATCTTTTACCTGATCTGCGGATTGGGTGCCGGATTGGTGCAGATGGGTGCATTGTGGTTTGATATGCGGGAGGTGCAGGCTTATTATGATGCGGGCCGTATTTCTAAGGAGTTATATAACCAGGTGGTGAGCGTCCCCACCCTCGGCGCCTCAGGCGCCGTGATGGGCATTTTTGCCGCCTTCGCCTACACTTTCCCCAATACGGAACTGCTGATCATCCCCATCCCCATTCCGATCAAGGCCAAATGGGCCATGATCGGCATGATCGCCCTGGACCTCTTTGGCGGTTTTTCCAACCAGAACTCCGGTGTGGCGCATTTTGCCCACGTGGGCGGCGCCGCCATCGGCCTAATCATTATCATCCTTTGGAACAAAAAGAACCGTCGCGGGTTTTATTAATTAACGTTCCACAAACGGCGGGAATGTTTATTTTTATATACCAGTGAAAACAGGGGAATATGGGAGATCGTGATTATTATTCAAGGCGGAGAACATCGATTTGGAGTGACAACAACGCGCTCCTGATCCTGATTGCCATCAATGTTTTTTTCTACATCACCTTACGCTTTATCCTCGCGGTATACGGGTTGTCGAACCTTCAGGAAGGCGCTTTCTACCGGAACGTCTTTGAATGGTTTGCCATGCCGGGCAGTGCAGGCACCCTGCTCACCAGGCCCTGGACCATCTTCACCGCAGGCTTCACCCAGCTTGACCTTTGGTTGTTGATCAGCCACATGCTCTGGCTCTGGACCTTCGGTTTCATCTTCCAGGACCTTACCGGTAACCGCCGCATCATCCCGCTGTATATATATGGTTCTGTGATCCCCGCACTGGTGCACATGGTGGGCTATAACCTCGTTCCTCAGTTCAGCCAGATGCCAGATGCCGGATTTTATTATGGATCGATGGCTGGTATTATTGCCATCGCCGTGGGGGCCACCACCTTCGCCCCGGGCTATCGGATTTTTCCGATGATCAATGGCGGCATCCCGCTCTGGGTGCTGACCCTGGTGTTCTGCGCGGTAGATATTTTCTTCCTTAAAGCACATAGCGCCTGGTTCCTGCCGCATATTGCCGCAGCCATCATCGGCTTCCTTTTTGCACATGCACTGCGAAGTGGTAAAGATTGGGGGGAGTGGATGAATCAGGGTTACGACTGGTTTACGAATCTCTTTGACTCCAGAAAAAAAGTGCCTGCGCGTAAATCACCCGTGAAACAGGAAGTATTCTATAATACACGCGGCACCCAGCCTTACAAGAAAACAACAAATCTCACACAGCAGCGCATAGACGAAATCCTCGATAAGATCAACCTGAGAGGGTATGAGAAACTGACCGAGGAAGAGAAAGATCTGTTGCGCAGGGCGAGTGAAGAAGATTTGTAAATTTGATGATGCTGGTAAAAGCTGCGGGAAGATTTTTCTCGATCACCTACATTGCCCTTCTCTGCGTTTTCCTGGCAGCGTCAGTAACGCCGCACCTTCATCCGGCATCCTGGTGGTTCGTAGGTTTCACAGGTCTGCTTTTCCCCTATCTTTTTCTGACCTTGCTGATCATGATGTTCTTTTGCGTATTGTTCAAAAGAAAACGACTGGCCATTACCGGATTGATCGCCATCCTCATATCCATTCCCAGCATCGGCCTCATCTTCGGCCTCAATTTTTCCGGGAGCTTTGAGCCCGCGAAAGATTCCACAGCAGTTCGGGTGATGTCATGGAACGTACGCAGGTTCACACCTTACAATAAAGATTTCTTCGATCCCAAAAACAATAACCTCAAAGATATCATTGAGGAAGTGGTGAAGTACCAGCCGGATGTACTCTGTCTGCAGGAATTCTATACCGGTCCATCCAAAAAACGCCGCAACCTGGAACTGTTCAGGGACTCTCTGAACTATCCCTATGTTTCAATAGAATCGGTCACTGCCGGATCTTCGAGATCCCAATCCGGCACCGTCATCTTTTCCCGCTACCCTTTCGTAAAAACATATACCTATCAGTTGCCGGTGGATTATGTCACTGCGGCTGAAGACCCTGTGGCTGCAGACATCCTCGTCGGTAAAGACACCATCCGCGTGATCACTTTCCACCTGCAGAGCTATGGCTTCCTGAACCGCGATTACGAAGATCTTTATAAGATCAAGAATCAGGAAGACAAGGGCCTGCGAGCATCAAAGAACATCTTCCGGAAAATGCAATACGCCTTCTCACTCAGGGGTGTGCAATCTGATATCATTGAAAGGGAAGTGAGCCGTTCTCCATATCCTGTTATTGTTTGTGGCGACTTGAACGATGTGCCCAATTCATATGCTTATGAGACGGTGCGGGGTGATATGCGGGACGCATTTCTTGAGGAAGGGACCGGCCTCGGCAAAAGCTTCATCAGCGGCAGGTCTAAGTTTCTGACCTGGCTGCCTACCTTGCGGATCGACTATATATTCACCTCCCCGAGGCTTCAGGTGGAGCAGTTCAAGATGGTGACGAGAGATCTCTCAGACCATCGTGGGTTAATCACCGATCTGAAAATGTCTGAAAAATGATATTTTTGGCGCCTATGGCGCTGAAAGTATATAATTCGTTGAGCAGACAGAGAGAGGATTTTGTACCAATAACCCCCGGACATGTTGGATTGTATGTGTGTGGACCCACCGTCAGCGGCGAAAGTCATCTCGGCCACGCCAGGCCTTTTATCACTTTTGATATTGTATACAGATATCTCACGTTTCTAGGAAACAAGGTGCGTTATGTGCGCAACATAACGGATGCAGGTCACTTTGAAGAAGAAGGCCGGGAGGCAGAGGATAAGATCGCGAAGAAAGCGATCCTGGAAAAACTGGAGCCGATGGAGCTGGTGCAGAAATACACCAATCTTTTCCATTGGGCCATGCACCAGTTCAACAA
>REAQ01000077.1 GCA_004294195.1 Sphingobacteriales bacterium
TGTTTCTATTCCGGTTTCAGCTGACATCTACACACAAATCCTTCCGGCATTGGAGCAATGCGGTATTGGGTTTACTTATACGAACTAAGCAGCAGTGATTGTAGTGCCGCCATACCCTCGGTAGCGGGCTGTTCAAATATTTTTAACCTGTTGCCGGCATTGATGGAAGGGATCTTTTTATCTACCACAAACACAGGGGTGTCTCCAGCAGTACAATTGACTAGGCCTGCAGCAGGATACACCACAAGTGAAGTTCCTACCACCGCGAATAAGTTACTTTCAGCAACCCATTGTGCAGCAGTTTCGATCAGCGGTACGGCTTCTCCAAACCATACAATATATGGCCTTAGTTGTGCTCCATCATCTGCAAGCTCACCCATTCTGATGTCACCCCTAACAGGATAAACCAGATCAGTGTTCCGGCTGCTTCGCATTTTGAAAATCTCGCCATGAAGATGCAGCACTTTTGTGCTTCCAGCGCGTTCATGCAGGTCGTCAATGTTTTGAGTGATGATCTGAACATCAAAATCATTTTCCAGCTCGGCAAGAATCTTGTGCGCAATATTGGGTTCTGCAGCAGCAACCTGTTGTCTACGGTAATTGTAAAATTCGAGAACCAAATTGGGGTTGCGTGCAAAAGCTTCCGGTGTGGCAACGTCTTCCACGCGATGCCCTTCCCATAGGCCATCACTGTCCCTGAATGTCTTTAAACCGCTTTCTGCGCTGATGCCCGCGCCGGTTAGTACAACGAGTTTTTTCACTATATAAAAATAGCTATTAGCTACTAGCTATTAGCTAATAAAAGAATCTC
This sequence comes from Sphingobacteriales bacterium, assembly GCA_004294195.1. Lineage (GTDB taxonomy): Bacteria > Bacteroidota > Bacteroidia > Chitinophagales > Chitinophagaceae > Pollutibacter. The sequence goes on from REAQ01000077.1 coordinate 812, forward strand.
TTCCCATTCTTCTGCTGTTACTGGCGTAACGGAGAGTCTACCCAGTTTCAGAATTGCCATATTGGCCAGAGATTTGTTAGCCTTGATCTGAGCGAGTGTGACAGGCTTTTTTAACTTGCGTACAGGTGCAAGGTCTACAACTACCCAGGCCTCTTCTTCGGTTGTGGGATCCTGGTAGAATTCTTTTACTACCTTGGCAATACCCACGATTTCAAGCCCTTCGTTGCTGTGGTAGAAAAAAACCTCTTCGCCTTTCTTCATCGCCTTGAGATTATTTCTGGCAGCATAGTTTCTTACGCCATCCCAGAAGGTTTTCTTATCTGCCACAAACTGATCCCAGGAATATTTAAAGGGTTCTGATTTTACGAGCCAGTATGCCATGTGAATTTTCTTAGAACTGAGCTAACACGTCAGCAAGGTGAATGGTTTGAATTTTCTTGCCCTGTTTGTTGGCAAAACCATCAAGATGCATGAGGCAGCTAACGTCAGTGGAGATGATATAATCCGCACCGGTATCCATGGCATGCGTGATCTTCTGGTCTGCCATTGCACCGGAAATATCTTCAAATTTTACGGCAAAAGTACCGCCGAATCCACAGCAGGTTTCTACATCATTCATTTCTACCAACTCCAGACCTTCCACGTGTTCCAGGAGTTTACGAGGCTCTTTTTTTATCTGGCATTCCCTTAGCGCAGCGCAGGAATCATGATAAGTGACCTTGTGCGGGAAACTCGCACCAAAATCAACCTTCTTCGCGATGTTTACCAGGAAATCACTGAGCTCAAAAATCCGGGATTGCATCGCGCGGATATTGTTGATATTGGACGCACCAGCCAACAGTTTGTGATAATAGTTTTTAACGAAACCTGCACAGGAAGCACTGGGTGTCACGATGAACTCCCGACCTGAAAAATCATCAATAAACTTCTTGCAAACGATCTTGGATTCCTCCCTGAAACCTGCATTGAAAGCGGGTTGTCCGCAGCAGGTTTGTTCTTCGTTGTATTGCACTTTACACCCTGCTTTCTCCAGCACTTTGATCATATTAAACGCAGTGTCTGGATAGAGTTGATCTATAAAACAGGGTATGAAGATCTGTACATCCATTAGCGTTCTGCTTTGATCTGATTCACGAGGCTGATCATTTTCAATGCGGTGATGGCCGCTTCCTCTCCTTTATGTCCATGTTTACCTCCTAGCCGCTCATCAGCCTGCGCTTGGGTGTTTACGGTGAGCACGCCAAAAATCGTGGGCAGGGGCAGGTGAAGATTAAGATAGGTGATTCCATCCGTTACGGAACTACATACGTATTCAAAATGTGGCGTATCTCCGCGGATCACGCAACCCAACGCGATGAACGCAACTGGCTTTATGTCCTTGTATTTATGTGTTTCCCAATATGTTCTTACCGCAAAAGACAGTTCTACTGCACCGGGAACAACAATGGTCCGTACATCCTTCACGCCTTGTTTTTTCAGCACTTTCCTTGCCCCTTTTTCAAGCTCATCCGTGACGGAAGCATTCCATTCCGTTTTGACAATAACAACACAGGCACCCGAAAATTCACGGGCGCCTGCTTGCAAGTTTACCAACTGGGCATTTCCTTTGGAAGCCATATCGGATATTAATTTGTATCTCCGAGGCGGGCAAGGTATTTGTCAACACCAAATCCTTTCTCTGTTCTTGGAAATTTATCTTTCAATTGTTTGTACACTTCAATGGCTTCTTTGCTCTTGCCATTCATTTCCAGCAATAGTCCTGCACGGAACAAATACTCAGAAGCCATGTTGGCATCTTCCGGAAACAATGAAGCTGATTTTTTATACTGCTCCACCGCTTTGTCGTTTTGTTTCAACTCTGAATATGCATCACCAAGCATTCCGGCCACGCGGGCTTCCACTTGCTTTGCACCATTACCATTGAAATCTTCCAGGTATTTAGCGGCATTCTTGAAATCACCCAGTTGAAGATAGCATTCACCGGCATACAATTTTGCCAGATTACCAGACTTGGTTCCACCATATTTATTAATCACCTTGAGGAAACCAGGTGTTGTTGGCGTTCCATTCAATGCAAGGGCGATGGAATCTTTGCGGAAGTTCATCTCGGCCCTAAAGATCTCGTCCTGGGCCTTTGTTTCATTGGGTATCTGCACCATGTATTTATAGCCGAGGTATCCGCCAATCAAAACAATGATGGCAACGCTGGCGTACAGGATGGATTTGCTGTTCTTCTCCCAGAACCCTTTCGCTTTTTCAATAACTTCAATTTCGGGCTCAGGTTGTGTTTTAACTGACATTCGTATTAATTAAAAATTCAAAAGTAAAAAGTCAATAATTAGTCCATGATGAACGGATAGTCCTCCTGAACATACACGTCTTTCAAGAGTTCATCGTCTGAAGGCCAGGGGCTTTCTTCCGCGAAACGCACGCACTCTTCCACTTCAGCCTTAACCCTTTCATCGATCGCTTCTATATCTGCTAATGGCACTTTAAAGTATTCCAGTAATTTCTCCCGGGATGTTTCCACTGGGTCCCTCTCCTTGTACTGTTCCACTTCTTCCTTGGTGCGGTATTTCTGTGGATCACTCATAGAGTGCCCTTTGTA
>REAQ01000078.1 GCA_004294195.1 Sphingobacteriales bacterium
AACATATAACAAATAACAATACGAAGGAATGGATTACTTGATCTGTACCCCCTGCAAGATTCCTTTCCCCGTTACGGAGCTTCCACTGTTCCATCCCATTCTGCCTTCCACTCCGCCAACAACCACCGTTCGCTCTCCTGTACCTGAAAGTTTTACCGGTCCTTCCGTCAAAGAACTAATGCCCACCTCAACCTCTGCTTCCACTTTAACGATCACATCGGTCACTCCCCGGTTATCGAATTCCACCCTGCCAGCAACAGATCCCTTAACTTCCGCTTTCACAGGACCTCTCTCTATTTCTGCACTTTTCCCTGCGGACACTTCCAGAGAGCCGCGCATGATCTCATTCTTTACTAAATCTTCTTTGATTTCAAAATCAATCGGCCCACCCGCTAAACTTGGTGGTCATCCTGCTGCAATCCGTCTGAATACTGAAACCTTTAAATTCCAGTGTACTGTGGTACTGGCATGCCACATCATCGAATTCCTGTAATGAAGAAGGCTTGAATGGCAGCTTATCCTTGTAGCACTCCGGATGTGGCAATAAAAATTGGGGCTTTACAGATTCTAGTATTCCCAGCCACAACATTTGATAGTCTACTTTAGTCACTTCAAACTGTGTCTCAGGATAATAATACTGTTGATAGTATGCCTGGGTGTTGATCCATTTACGCAAGATATCCAGCATCGCATTTACCGATCTCTCTTCTACGCCATTGGCGGAAGCCAGATACTCATTGTTCATCTGATCCACTGCAGTACAATAGTCTTTCATGGTGTACTGGCATTGCCCTTCGCCAAAGAGGCACTCAAATTTATTTTCTATCTGCTTTGATTTCTCTTCCCTTTCCGCAAAAATGGGCCGCAACAATTTCCCCTTGTTCACATAGTCCTCTTCAGCTTTCTTCCACTGGTAACTGAGGCCACCGTCCTTATCATTCATGAGATATGTCAATTTTTGTTGTGCCCGCAAAGAAAGAGGACCCTGGTCCTGGATCGGCGCTCCCGTTTTGACCGCCTTCATGGACTGCTCTATCTGTTTTCCATGATATTCCGCATTTGCAGCTTCCAATCGGTACCTCTTCTCCTTTAATGCATCCAACTCTCTTCGAAGCCGTTTCTTAAAATCATCCCAGGTTTCCATAAGGGTAACACTTTCCAAAACATCATGTGGAAAAGCAGGCAATACAAACTTGTGCAAACCCAATGGATCCTGCGGAATATGCAGTGGCCAGGATACATCGTTCTTGTCAACAGGGTATCCCAACTTACGAAGCCTGGTTTCTTTCTCAGTACTGTAGGCATTATCGAGGCTTTTCTTCATCGCCTCAACCGCGCCTTCTTTATTCCCCTTGCTTTCCTCGATCTGGCTTTTGGTAAAATTTGCCTGTGCGTGACCCGGAAAAAAACGAATCGCACTATCCAGGTATCTGGTAGACATCGCAAAATCGCCCAACCCAAACCAAGCCTGGCCCAGGTTGTTTAGTATGGTGCTGTTACGGGGATACATCGTATTCAAAACCCGTAACATCGGAATCGCCAAAGGTTCCGCACCCGCCATGGTCAGGAACGCCGCGTAATTACTAAGGTTATCAGGATCGCCCTGATCCACACTACAGATCTTTCCTTCCAGGTAAATAGCATCTTGATATCTTCCCATTGCCCAAAGGCCCGAGGCCAGATGTCCCATTTCACGAACGCTGGTGGATTGTGCCTGTAGGTTGGCATACAGTTTATCGCCGCGAGTCGCAACCTCACTGCCCAATTTGGCCGAAGCCTGCAGATGCACCTTCTTAATATAGGCAGCGAGTGTGTTCACCGAAGGCGTAGCCGGTATTGACGCGATGCGCGCCGCATCGCGCGTGGGCATTTCCGAACGTCTTGCACCAGGATTAGTTTTGGCAATTCCGCTCGCTTTATCCAGCCCATCCATATCCGGCATCTCAATACCCATCTCCGCCATCTTCTTTCTTTGCTCAGGCGTCAATTTATTCAACTCAGCCTGCGCTTTCTTTTTCATCTGCTCTAACTCCTGTGGCGTTGGTGCTTTCTTTGGCGATTGCTGTGCTATACCCATATGACTCAACAGGAAGCACAAAAAACTGAGGCAAAAGGCAGGCAAAAAATTTGTGAATCTGTTTTTCATGATCGATCAGCCTATTTTTTTCAACACCATAAAAAAATCAATTAACCCTTTTTTCGGAGGCAGTTTTTTATCGTTGTGCGATTGGTCAAGCGTAACAGGTATCCTTTCTCTTATAGTAATCTCCTTCTGCCCCTCTTTAAAACTGCCCTCAACAATATTCCATTCCCCAAAGCTCAGATAACTGGCGCCACTTGAATTGAAGGTTCTGTTTTCCTTACGATTGCGTACATCTTTTTTCTCCAGCTTGAACGTATACTCAACCATCGTCTCGTCGCCTTCAATATTGTAGTTAGCGATAGGAATTGCAAAACTGTATTTCCCTGTGGTATAGTCTATTTGCAGATCAGTATTCGTGATCCATCCTTGCACCCATTTATCTGCCGATGTATAACGGGAATACTTATCCAGCCTGCCTACGATCGCCAAGGACCCATTGACTCCAACTGGTGTAATAACAGTGTCGATTTCATCATGTTTACTCCAACTTTTCTTTGTTCCGCTACCGATCCAACTTTCATACCGCTGGACGTTGTTCTTGTCTGGCTGGTTGCTGCGTATAGCACCTCTCACCTCTGATGTCAATTCTACGAAACCTGAATTGGTACGATCGATGATGATATGATAATACACGCGGTCTTTTCCTTTGCCTCCGCCTGTACTATCGTTAAACTTTAATTGATATACAAACTGCCCCACCCAGCCTTTCTTAACATCGGGTTTGTACTCAAGGGATGGCATATCCAGCGGCGGAAGGCTCTTGTCCTGGGCAGACACTTGCGTAGTCAGAATCATCAGGAGGAAACATAAAAAAATTGAACTGCAGTTTACTTTTTTCATGACGTTGACACATTTAATGGATGGCAAGTTGTGCTTTGTGTACCGTCCCTGCTATACCCTGAAAGGTGTATATTCTAAACCGCTCTTCAGCAGCCCTGCAAAAAATACACGATTCAGGGGATTCCCATCGCATCCCATAAATACAATATTGTGGTCAATAATGAAATGGTCGGTTCACACAACAGGTGATCGCTGAAAAACCTTAAATAGAGTAAGCACTACAGCACAAAAAAAATTTATGAAGCAATTCAAATGTACTTTTATCTTAACAGCCATCACGCTTTGGAGTATGACTGCATTCAGCCAGGTAAGCCTGAATGTCAATAAGCCCCTTTCTTCAGAAGATCAACAGATGGTCTCAAAAATTCTCTCGCAAATGGATCCAAAATCTTATTCCATCAACGTTGACTCAGAAAGTGGGGGATTCAAAGCAGGAAGCTTAAGGGGACTTGCAGATGTAAAACAAGGGGAAACCACCAGGCCAAAAGAAGGGGATGCCAGCAGAACCTACACAAAGATCAACATCTTCAGAGAAGCAAAATCAGGTTCATACACCACCATCAACATCTTCGTTGCTAAAACCGTAACAACCATCAACATCTTCAAAACAGCTGAATACGGTGAGAAACAGCTTGACCTCCTGGATCAGCTGTACTATGTGCTCAGCAAGTATGACGAAAAATAGTTGTAACAAACGGCCATTTCATTT
>REAQ01000079.1 GCA_004294195.1 Sphingobacteriales bacterium
TCTTTCGCTAGCCTTAATGCAATGGCCCTGCCGATGCCTCTGCTGGCGCCGGTGATGAATACCGTTCTATCCTTAAATGACATAAATCGTTGTGTTTTGATAAATATACGCTGACTTTCTAATTCAAATCCAACGCCGGCTTATTCAACAATATCCCCTCAATCCGCTCCATCACTTCCGGCGTCAACACCTTCAACGCATCCAACGCTTTGAGATTCTCAGTGAGTTGTTCTTTTTTAGACGCACCCAATATCGCGGTGGTCACATGTGGATTCTTGATGGTCCACGCAATGGCCAGGGAAGCCATCGATACACCCAATTCATCAGCCAGTTTTACAAGCTGTTTCAATTTTTCAATCTTCCCTTCCTGCAGCCAACGCTCACGCAGCCACTTGAAAGTGTCCATGGAAAGCCTGGACCCTTCAGGTATCTCGTTCAGATACTTACCAGTTAGGAAACCCGTGGCCAGCGGACTCCAGATGGTAGTCCCCAACCCAACACTCCTGAACACGGGCAGGTAGTCCTGCTCCATCTTGAAGCGCTCAAACATATTGTATTGCGGCTGCTCCACCGTGGGCCCCACCAGACGATACTGCTGCGCCACCTTGTGCGCCTCCATGATCTCCGCCGCACTCCACTGCGATGTGCCCCAGTACAACACCTTCCCCTGCTGGATCAGGTTATGCATCGTCCATACCACTTCTTCAATCGGTACATTCGGATCAGGACGATGACAGTAAAACAGATCGAGATAATCCAGTTGCAAACGTTTCAACGCATCATGACAAGCTTCAAACAAATGCTTCCTGCTCAGTCCATGCTGGTTGGGCTTATTATCCTTGCCGCGTAAACCAAAAAATGCTTTGGAAGACACCACATAAGAGGAGCGCTCCCAATTCTTTTGCTTCAGCACCCTGCCCATCATTAACTCACTCTCGCCACCCGCATAGGCTTCGGCATTGTCAAAGAAATTAATGCCGGCATCATAGGCCATGCCCATCAGCGTGTCCGCCGTATTGTCTTCAAACTGCTTGTGAAACGTAACCCATGAACCGAAAGACAACAGGCTCAATTGTAGGCCTGTTTTTCCCATGTAGCGGTATTCCATACAAGTAAAAATTAAAAAAAGTAAAAAAACTATCTTCTGCGTAGCGTGTCCTGCAACCGGGGACCAACTGCTCTCTGCCCCGTATCCACTCCCCTCGCCGATGTGTCTTGCACACCAACATCATTTATCCGGAACACACTGTTGGTAGGATTATAAATCTCGAAAGTCTTGAAGTCCTGCGGCGCACTCAACCCCACACCATACATGATCATATCCGGACGATGCACCCGCACAGGCTTGTCGGTATAAAACAATTGCTTGGTCTGATCCCACCACAGTTCCTGACAAAACAGGGTATCGTTGATATTGTTGAACACCCGCACACTGTCTTTCAAAAAAATCTGGCTCTTCATCTCATAGTATTCCGCAAAGCGGGCGTCCATCTGATTTTCGATCTTCGTTGAGTCATTGAAAAAATCTACGTGGATGCCTTTTGGAAACTCAGTCCTGGCTGTACTGTCCTGGTAGCGCAGCATGGATGGTGCCCGCATCCTGGCCTTCATCTTGCCGGTATTGCTCATGTAGCCCTGCACGTTAGTGGCTTCATCTACGCCGATCTTTTTATCCAGCAGATCACTCACTTCCTTCTCGCTGTTCACACAGGCGCTGAATATAAAAAGGCAGCTGAAACCAGCTGCCATGAAAATATTGTAATGACGTTTACCCACGGGTTCTTAATTGTACTGCCGTTTGTTAAACCAAATATCGCTGAGATTGAATCCCATCGCCACACGGAAAAAATTCTCACGGATCGCATCGCTCTTGTTCCCACGCTGACCCATCTCCAATGTGAGATTAATAGTGGTATACTGGTTGGTATAAAAGTTCCTTCTCACCGGCATACCCATACCCCAACTCGCCGTCCATGTTTTCAAATTGGTACCTGTATTTACTTGGTCCGGTCCGTATGCAAATCCCGCACGATACACCACGCGGTTCCAATAATTCTTAGAGTTAATAGAAGGAATAATCTGTCCGCCGATCCGCACTGCCCAGTTATTCTGCAGTTGATCTTTCTGACCGAAATAAGAAAAATCAGCCCATTGCACACTGTTGTATTCAATGCCTATCTGCCAATTGTCCATTTTCTCTAACAAGACGCCCCCGCCCCATGAAGCTGGCATCACAATATCTCCCGTCTCACCTGATGAACGATACACACTATCCAACACAAACGGCCCACGCGCACTTCCTTCAAAAGTTTGGCGCGTCACATCGCGATAAGCCTTCATCTTATTCTCCAGTCCAAACGTGGCGCCGAATTTCAAATTCATATCACCCGACAACACCAGTTGATATTGTACGCCCGCCTTTACGAATAGGCCACCAAAATTGGTTGAGTCTGTATAATTGGCTTTCGTATATCGCACCGAATCATTTACAAAACTCAGCTGCGTACCGTAGTGCTTATTGCCAAACATGTAACCGGCATTGATACCAACACTGAAATTTCTGGTGCCACCGGCAAGACCAATAAACGCCTGGTAACTTCCGCCGGTACCGGAGTAACGATAAGACACACTATCGATATTAGACAATCTGGTGTTGCTGATCACATCATAACTGATACGCGTAACCGGTTTGAAGCCGAGGTTCATACCCCAGCTTTTCTTCTTGCTCAACGGGAATCCGATATTCAGATATGTGGGGACAAGATTCCTCGATTTATAAGACGAAGTGGTATTGGTTGCCCGCAAAGTACGCTGGTCATATTCCAACCCCACGTCAAAAGTGGTGAGCTTTAACCGGGCATAAGACGCCGGGTTATTAAAATTGATGGATTGCAGATCCCAGTAGGCTAAAGACATCCCACCCATGGCCCGGTTGAGCACATTGGTCTGGGGAAGTACGTCGCCGATACCGTATCTCGAATAGGGGGAATTATCTTGTGCTTGCGCCTGGAAAACCAATAACACATTGATAATCAGTACACTGCAGCATATCTTCCAGTTAGTTGTTGTACGCGCTAATGGCATAAAGACCTTTATATAAAAAATCAGGGTCGGCAAATATCGTGTTTTTAAGGTGTTGGGCGAAATATAGGCTGTCACCCCCTGTTATGACCACGTTAAAGTTCCCATATCTCTCCTGGTAAGCATCGATGGTTCCATCGATTTCCTTGGCCATGCCCAGGATCACGCCGGAGAGGATATTGGTGCGCGTATCATACCCGATGAGCGGGAAATTCCAGTCTTTTTTAACCAGCGGCAGCAGTGCAGTATAATCATGAAGACTTTTCAACCGCAATTCCATGCCCGGCGAGATCCCTCCGCC
>REAQ01000080.1 GCA_004294195.1 Sphingobacteriales bacterium
CAGGCTCGTTTCCGATACCATGCGCATGCCGGTACAACCCAATAAGGCGATTGTGGGCAGCAACGCATTCTCGCATTCTTCCGGTATCCACCAGGATGGCTTCCTGAAAGATGCGCAGACGTATGAAATCATCGCACCACAGGAAGTTGGTGCAGACAGTTCAAAGATTGTACTCACCGCCCGCAGTGGCCGTTCTGCACTTGCTTATCGGTTCCGAAACATCGGCTATGATTTCAGCAGGAACGATGTGGATGTACTGTACAATTTGTTCCTTGAACTGGCGGATGAATTAAAAGAGGTGAACGATGTGAACCTTCACGAGCTTGCACTGAAATACAAAAACGAGACCGTTACCGTCTGATAAAAATTTTCTCATGTCCAGCTTTGGTGGCGTGGCCTCGTGCCACGCCTTTTTGACAAAGTTTACTACAAATGGCAAAAACAATATTTGATAAGATCTGGGATAAGCATGTGGTGACAACCATTGAGGGTGGACCATCGGTATTGTATATCGATCGGCATCTCATTCATGAAGTGACCTCCCCTCAGGCATTCAAAGGCCTGAGCCAACGCGGCCTACCAGTGTTCAGGCCGCAACAGGTGGTGGCCACAGCAGATCACAACGTACCTACCCTCAATCAACATTTACCCATCGCCGAAGAACTGAGTCGAAAACAGGTTGAAGCCCTCAAAGAAAACTGCGAAGCCTTTGGCATCGAACTCTATGGCCTCGGACATCCCTACCAGGGCATTGTTCACGTCATCGGTCCTGAGTTGGGCGTTACCCAGCCGGGCATGACGATGGTGTGTGGCGATAGCCATACCTCAACCCATGGGGCCTTCGGAACCATTGCATTTGGTATTGGGACCAGTGAAGTGGAAATGGTGCTGGCCACCCAATGCCTCCTGCAATCCCGTCCCAAACTGATGCGCATCAATGTGGATGGAACACTGAAGCCCGGGGTACTTTCCAAAGACATCATTCTGCACATCATTTCGCTGATTTCTGCATCCGGTGCAACAGGATATTTTGTTGAGTATGCAGGATCTGCCATCCGCGAATTGAGTATGGAAGGCAGAATGACCATTTGCAACATGAGCATTGAAATGGGTGCACGTGGTGGATTGATTGCACCAGATGAAACAACATTCTCCTACATCAAAGGCAGACCCTTTGCACCGAAAGGCGAAGATTGGGAAAAGAAACTCGCTTACTGGAAAACCCTGCATACGGATGCTGATGCAAAGTTTGACGAAGAACTGCATATCCGTGCAGAAGATATTGAACCGATGATCACCTACGGTACCAATCCAGGAATGGGCATCGGCGTTAGCAAATCCATTCCGAACCTCAGTGTCATTAAAGACAATGAGAAACCCAACTACATCAAGGCACTTGAATACATGGGTCTTGAGGCAGGTGCGCCGATCATAGGACAAAAAGTGGATTATGTGTTCATCGGCTCCTGCACCAACTCACGCATTGAAGACCTGCGGCTGGTGGCGGAATTTGTGAAAGGCAAACAAAAAGCCGATGGCGTGGAAGTATGGGTAGTACCCGGAAGTAAACAGGTGGAGCAACAGGCACGCGAAGAAGGGATCGATAAAATTTTTGAAGCTGCGGGATTTCAGTTGCGTGGTCCGGGATGTTCTGCGTGTCTGGGGATGAACGAAGACAAGATTCCGGCCGGAAAATATTGTATCAGTACCAGCAATAGAAACTTTGAGGGCAGACAAGGACCGCGGGCGAGGACGTTGTTGGCGTCACCGTTGACGGCGGCGGTTGCAGCGGTTACGGGAAAGGTAGGCGATGTAAGGGATTTTTTTGGCAATTGATAATTGGCAGTTGGCAATTTGCAATTGGCAATGGTGATTGGAGTTTTGAGTTTGGAGCTGTGGATAACGAATAACAATTAACGAATAACAAAATGGGTAAGAGCATAAATACAATTACTTCTACTGCTGTTCCACTCAAGATTGAAAATGTGGACACGGACCAGATCATTCCGGCGAGGTTTCTGAAGGCAACTACGCGGGATGGATTTGGTAAAAATTTGTTTCGTGATTGGAGGTATGAGAATGATGATGAAACAAAACCGAAGAAAGATTTTATCCTGAATGATGCACGGTTCAAAGGGAAGATTCTGCTGGCGGCTAAAAACTTTGGCTGCGGATCTTCACGTGAACATGCTGCATGGGCCATTAAAGATTTTGGATTTGATGTGGTGGTGAGCAGCTTCTTTGCCGATATCTTTAAAAACAATGCACTCAATAATTTCCTGCTGCCGGTAACGGTTTCACCTGCATTCCTGGAGAAACTTTTTGTTGCCGTGGATAAAGACAACAGCTCGCTCATTGAGGTGGATCTGTCCAGTCAGCGCATCACCATAGTGGCTACAGGAGAAACGGAATCCTTTGAGATCAATCCATACAAAAAAGAGTGCCTGTTGAATGGATATGATGATATCGATTATCTATTGAGTTTGAAAGACCGTATCGAAGAATATGAGAAACTAAACAGCTAAACAGTTTGCCATGCACAAAAACATTACAGTGATTCCTGGAGATGGTATTGGTCCGGAAGTGATCAAACAAGCCATCCGTGTGTTAGACGCCATCGGCCAGCAGTATGGCCACCAGTTTTATTATAATTTTTGTTTGATGGGGGCGGATGCCATCGACAAAACCGGCAACCCCCTGCCAGACGAAACCCTTGCAGCTTGCATGCAGAGCGATGCCATCTTATTTGGTGCCATCGGTCATCCACGATTTGATAATGACCCCAACGCCAAAGTGCGTCCGGAGCAAGGACTCTTGAAACTTCGCAAATCATTGGAGCTTTTTGCCAACATCAGGCCCGTTAAATCATACCCTTCGCTTCATCATTTGTCGCCCCTGAAGGCTAATGCACTTACAGGCATCGACTTCATCATTTTCCGTGAACTCACTGGCGGGATCTATTTCGGTAAAAAAGAAGTGAACGAAGAGAAGAGTTGGGCCATGGACGACTGCACATACACCCAGGCAGAGATCGAGCGCATTGCTCACCTGGCATTTCAGTTTGCAGGCAACAGGAGAAAAAAAGTCACGCTGGTAGACAAGGCCAATGTACTGGAAACATCCAGGCTCTGGCGCCATCATGTAAAAGCCATTGCACTAAACTATCCGGATGTGGAAGTGGATTTCATGTTTGTAGACAATGCCGCGATGCAGCTGATCCTGAATCCAAAACAATTTGACATCATCCTTACTGAAAATATGTTTGGGGACATCCTCAGTGATGAAGCCAGTGTGCTCACGGGCTCACTCGGGCTTTTGCCTTCTGCTTCTATTGGGAATGGTAAGGCCTTGTTTGAACCCATCCATGGATCCTATCC
>REAQ01000081.1 GCA_004294195.1 Sphingobacteriales bacterium
CTGGATCTGCAGCCAGGTGACGAGGTGATCACGCCTTCTTTTACATACATCGCAACCACGGAAGTAGTGGCTTTGCTGAAGCTCACCCCCGTTTTTGCGGAAGTGGATGCAGAAACCTTTTGTATCACTCCTGATTCCATCCGCAAGCTGATCACGCCAAGAACAAAGGCCATCGTCCCCGTTCATCTGTATGGCCATGCCGCGCCTATGGCAGAAATCATGGAGATCGCCCGCGAGCATAACCTGTATGTGATAGAAGACAATGCTCAGGCTATTGGGGCCGATTACCTTTATCCGGACGGAACGGTGAAAAAAACGGGATCAATTGGTCATATCGGAGCCACATCGTTCTTTCCTTCCAAAAACCTCGGTTGTTACGGTGATGGGGGAGCGATCTTTACGGAAGATGATGTATTGGCCGATAAGATGCGTAAGATTGCCAACCACGGTCAGTCGGTAAGGTATTACCATGATATGGTGGGCTGTAATTCCAGACTCGACACGCTTCAGGCGGCTGTGCTGAACATAAAACTTCCTAGGTTAGACGCGTATATCCAGGCAAGGCAGGCAGTTGCAGCAGCGTATAATAAAGCATTTGAAGGTCATCCCGGGATCACCGTACCGACAGTTGCCCCATATAGTACGCATGTTTTCCACCAGTACACCCTGAAATTGGAAGGTGTTGACCGGAACGGCCTGAACCAATACCTCGCTGAACAGGGCATTCCTTCAATGATCTACTATCCTGTGCCTGCCCACCGCCAAAAAATGTTCCAGGGAATGATGGCCGGAAATCCGGATTTGCCGGTAACAGATTGGCTGACGGAGCGGGTGATCTCCCTTCCCATGCATACAGAACTGGATAATGATCAGCTTCAACATATTATAAATCACGTTTTAGCGTTTGTAAGCAAGTAAATCTCATTGGAAACGAAAAATATATAGTTAAATGAAAATTGCTGTTGTTGGTACCGGATACGTTGGATTGGTTACCGGTACTTGTTTTGCTGAAACGGGCAATATTGTAACCTGCGTGGATATTGATCAGCGTAAGGTTGCAAAACTGAGTAATGGTGAAATTACTATCTACGAGCCCGGACTGGAAAAACTGTTCATCCGCAACCTGAAAGATGGCAGGCTCAGCTTCACAACTAACCTGGAAGAAGGCATCGAGGGTGCAGAGATCATTTTCCTTGCCCTGCCTACACCCCCTGGTGAGGATGGATCAGCGGACCTCAAGTATATCCTTGGTGTATCAGACCATCTTGGGAAGATCCTGAAAGATTATAAAGTTATCGTAGATAAGAGCACTGTTCCCGTTGGAACTGCAGAGAAAGTGCATGCTGCCATCGCTAAAAATTATACAGGCGCATTTGATGTGGTATCTAATCCGGAATTCCTTCGAGAAGGCGTTGCGGTAGACGATTTTATGAAGCCAGACCGTGTAGTAATCGGTACCAGTTCAGACCGTGCACGCAAAGTGATGAATGAACTCTATGCACCATTTGTTCGCTCGGGCAATCCGGTCATCTTCATGGATGAGCGTTCTGCGGAGCTTACTAAGTATGCCGCTAACTCATTCCTAGCTACTAAGATTTCCTTCATGAACGAGATTGCACAACTTTGTGAGCGTCTCGGAGCGGATGTGGATATGGTAAGGAAAGGAATTGGTTCCGATGAGCGCATCGGAAAGCGTTTCCTTTTCCCTGGCATCGGTTACGGCGGAAGCTGTTTCCCTAAGGACGTTCAGGCTTTGGTGAAGAGTTCAACTGAAGTGAACTATACTTTCCAGATCCTGAATGCGGTGATGGATGTAAATGAAAAGCAGAAGAAACACCTGATCCCTAAGATCAAGGCTTATTTCAATGACGATCTTAAGGGCAAACATTTTGCATTATGGGGATTGGCCTTTAAGCCTAATACAGATGATATCCGTGAAGCACCGGCTTTATATATCATTGAAGACCTTCTCGAGGCAGGTGCAACAGTAACCGCATTTGATCCTGAAGCAATGAACAATGTAAAAGGAGTTGTGGGTGATAAGATCAACTATGCTGCCAGTCAGTACGAAGCACTGGAAGGTGCAGATGCACTGATCATTGCCACGGAGTGGAACGAGTTCCGCACGCCTGATTTCATCAAGATTGTGCAATCACTCAAAAACCAGGCGATTTTTGACGGCCGGAACCTGTTTGATGTTGCTGCAGTGAAAGCACTCGGCTTCCATTACGAAAGCATCGGAAGGCCTAATCTCTAACAACCCAACAAATCAGTACAATGAGTAAGAAAAGAGTTCTCGTTACCGGTGCGGCCGGCTTCCTTGGATCACATCTTTGTGATCGGTTTATTAAGGAAGGATATTATGTGATTGGGATGGACAATCTGATCACCGGTGACCTTCGTAATATTGAACACCTGTTTCCGAATCCGGATTTTGAATTCTATCATCACGATGTTACCAAGTATATCCATATTCCCGGAGAGCTGCATTATATCATGCACTTTGCTTCTCCGGCGAGTCCCATCGACTACCTGAAGATCCCTATCCAAACCCTTAAAGTAGGCTCGATGGGTACACACAATTGCCTTGGCCTCGCAAAGGCGAAAAATGCGCGGATGCTTGTAGCATCTACGTCTGAAGTATATGGTGATCCATTGGTGCATCCTCAGACAGAAGAGTACTGGGGTAATGTAAACCCTGTAGGCCCGCGCGGTGTGTATGATGAAGCCAAGCGTTTTATGGAATCTATTACGATGGCATACCATACCTTCCATGGCGTGGAGACGAGGATTGTGCGGATCTTTAACACTTACGGTCCAAGGATGAGGCTTAATGACGGTCGTGCCCTGCCTGCATTTATTGGACAGGCGCTTCGCGGCGAAGACCTGACGGTTTTTGGCGATGGCTCACAGACTCGTTCTTTCTGCTATGTGGATGATCTGGTGGAAGGAATTTACAGGCTTTTACTGAGCGATTATGCAAAGCCAGTGAATATCGGCAACCCCAATGAGATCAGCCTGAAGGATTTTGCAGAGGAGATCATCAAGCTGACGGGAACCACACAGAAGATTGTACACAAGCCTTTGCCTGTAGATGATCCGAAGCAACGTAAACCAGATATCTCAAAAGCAAAAAGCATTTTGGGCTGGGAGCCGAAAGTAGACCGAGCCACGGGATTAGCCAAGACCTACGAGTACTTTAAATCATTACCCACTGAAGAGTTGAACAAGCAGCCAAAGGAGTTCTCAAGTCAGAAATAAATGAGCGTTTATCGGGACCTTGTTGATAAAAAGTCAAAGTTAGTTGTTGTGGGCCTTGGATATGTAGGCCTTCCGCTGGCGCTTGAGTTTTCCCGGAAAATTTCTGTTA
>REAQ01000082.1 GCA_004294195.1 Sphingobacteriales bacterium
ACTTCGCTGAACTCCAGATCCGGCGCAGCATCTTCTTTGGTGAAATCGAAGGAGAGACTCTTTAGTGCCAGCGCGCTGCGGTTATTTGGATTGCGTGCGTTGAGATCAATATTTGCAGGACGGGCTTTGAATGGTGTGAGGTTAGGTGTTGAAGTAAAACTCCTCCACATCGGTGTGGCAGCTGCATCATACTGGCTCATCGGCTGCAGTCCCAGGATAAGCTCGATGGTGCGTAGCATGGATGAGGTAGAATACATCGTGTGGTCAACATATCCGCGCTTTACAAAACCTCCTGCAACATACGCCGTGGTGCGATGTGCGTCAACATGATCTGGCCCGTTTTGCGCATCATCTTCTACGATGAAGATTGCCGTCTCTTTCCAGATAGATGATTTTGACAAATACTCAATGAACATACCCACGGCCAGATCATTATCAGCCACATGCGCAAAAGGTGTTGGCCTGTCGGGGCGCAGACCTTCCGTATGATCATTGATGAAGCGTAGCGTATTCAAACGCGGAACGGCATTTGCCGCAAGCAATGAATCAAACTCGCGCTGCCACTGGCGGAAACGTACCGTGTCTTTCACACTTTCATCCCAGCTGGTATAGTAAGGACAAAAATGCCCTTCAAGCACCGGAAGATTTGCTTTGCCATCATCTGCGAATTCCCCATAGGTTCTATAGCTGATGCCTTTGGCTTTGCACTGGTCCCAAAGAAATACTTTGTTGTTTGCAATCTCTATGGTTCCTTCTGCACCATAATCTCCGCCACGGCCCCCATAGTTGGTTGGCCATGTTTTTTCTAAATAGTCTGTTGCATATGCCCCGAGACTCCAGTTGTGTCCATCTGCACTCACTTCCCCGTCTACATAAAAATTATCGAGCAATACAAATTCTCTTGCTAATGCGTGTTGGTTGGGTGTGATCTTTTCTCCAAAAAGCACAAGACTCGTATCTCCATTCCCTTCCGGCATATCACCCAGTACCTGATCATAAGTCCTGTTTTCCTTAATCACATAGAACACATATTTAATGGGCGATGGTTCGCCAAGCTTCATCGGAATTGGATTTCCAGCTTCTCCCTGCGCATTGATCTCTTTGTCTTTGGTATATGGAATGTTCTCGTATACAGCCTTCGACCAAAGCGCTAGTGTTTTTTCATCCGGTGTGTTAATGACGGACATCGTACCCTTGAACAAGCCACCGATATATTGAACATCGACGGGCTTTGTGGAATCACCACCCTGGTAGATCACATTTTCTCGCTTTTGCATAGGGTTGGGTCCATATGGATTGGCCTGCGAAGAGAATCCCTTTCCGTTAGAAACATAGATTTTATCACGGATGACTTTGATGTTGGTGGGATACCAGCCTACAGGGATGAAGCCTTCGGATTCTGACTGGCCGGGCTTTTCCACGTCAAAGACCGTGAGGCAGTTGTTATCCGCATTGGCAACATACAGCGTTTTTTCGTCGTCACTCAGGGCAACACCATTGGAGGTTGATCCACTTGGCGCATCCGGAAACAAAGCGGCATTTAGCGTCTCCATTACGCGACCCTCACGGGTATCTATAACCGAAACGGAGTTATCCAGTGCATTGGCTACATACAAATACCTGCCATCTTTGGTAAGGCACATTTCATTGGGATTGTCGCCAACGACCCACTCTTTTTTTCGTTGGGCCACAAGATCCCAGGCCATGACTTTGTTTTTGCCCCAGAGCGAGATATATAGTGTTTTCTTATCTGGGGACAACAAGCATGTGTAAGCCTCTGAGCCAAGCGATATCTGTTGCTGAACCTGTTTGGTTTTGAGATTAATGATATAGAGGCTTTTATTTTCGCGTGTTACCACATAGAGCAGTTGTTTGGCATCGTCAATATCCAAACCCGCAGGTCCGATGCGGTTGGGCCATTTCTTCCCAAGTTTGATCGTGTCTTTAATGATCAGCCTTTCATTGTTGATCTCCAGCTGATAGATCCAGTTATCGTGCCCACCAGCGGCGTAGAGATATTTTTCATCTGCAGAGAATTTCAATCCATACCACGACTTTGGCACAACCAGGGAGTGAAGCACTTTTTCTGATACCGGATCGATGAGTTGAATGGATTGCACACTTTGCCCATTGTTGGTGACGGCCATCAGTGTTTTTGATGGCGATACCGCAATGTTCAGTGGAAGGTCGCCCAACGCAAAGTTGGTACCAACGGGCGAGAGCGACCATCCATTGGAGAGTTTTACCGCAGTGGGCAAATTGGTTTGCGCAATGCTGCTCATACAGATCAGCAGACAGAAGAGATTGAATAAGCATTTCATACTTCAATGTACGAAAACGGCGGCCTCACTGTGCATTATGGTTTTGTATAACGCACATTGCTGAAGGTGAGATAAAAAAGAGTGGTGAAAAACAATCATGCGTATCGAGCCAGCCAGCGAGGCTCAGCATCAAGGATGAGGGCGTCATCAATAGGTGCAGCAAAAGCCATCCGAGCACTGTATCGCTTAACCTTTCATCTCTTCTGAGCCCTGATAAAAAACAAAATGGAATCCATTACGATATGTGCATTTTGAACCCAAGTGAAAAGATAAAGGGAGAGATGCGAAGTTAAGCTTCGTACTTCTCCCTTTATCTTCTCACTATCTTAATTCGCTCTTTGCCTTAGAGTACGAGTACGCCTTTGGCGATGAACTGCGTTTCCTTTTTAGGCTGAGTGATTTTTTTGATTTCTTCTTCGGACTTGCCAGCATCTTTAGCATAGTGCTGTTGTTGTTTTACAGACACTTCTTTTACGATGGCTTCACCTTCCAGTACCACTTCTTTGCCTTCGATGTTCTTGGGCATAAAGAAACCATAGTCTTTGAATTTCACCATCAGCTTTTCGCCATCCGCTTTTTCAACCTTCATCCAGCAGCCTTTCTCCTGGCAAACTTCAACTACTTTACCGGAGATCTTGCCGGAGTACTTATCGCTGGGCATTTTATTAACTGAAATGGCCCCCTCGGCAGAAGTACCGGCACCATAGGCAACGCCTTTGGCGGCAGGGGTAGGGTCTTGCGCGTAGATCACTACTGAAGCCATTACGGCGAACAGGAACAAAAACAACTGTTTCATAGATCACATTTAGACGGTAAAGATAGCAAGGAATCCGACACAACAAATAGTTGCCCGCTGCGCTTGGAAATACAAAAGAATTGTTAAATTTAGTCAAGCAAACAGTACCGCAAAGTACTTAGATTTCTCATGTTCATCCCTGCTGTGTCAACGGCAGGGATTTGTATTTTAATGTGGCAATGCGGTAATGCGGTAATGTGGCAATGAAGGAAGCGCGGCCGTGCGTTGCCGGCCTGCGC
>REAQ01000065.1 GCA_004294195.1 Sphingobacteriales bacterium
GGGGCCGCAAAGGTAAGGTTTTCCAGCTTAAGATTCTCGATATAAGGGATAAAAATGGCCGAGCTGTCCAGGTGATCCACCGGGATGTCGAAATACCCCTGGATCTGAGGCGCGTGGAGATCCATCGTAATCACACGGTCCGCACCAGCCGCTGTCAGCAGGTTGGCGATGAGTTTTGCACCGATGGCTACCCGGGGTTTGTCCTTCCGGTCTTGCCTGGCGAAGCCAAAATACGGGATAACAGCGATGATTTTGTAGGCGGAAGCACGCTTCGCCGCGTCGATCATCATCAGTAATTCCAGTAGATTATCTGCCGGAGAAAACGTGCTTTGCACGAGGAAAACATAATCGCCTCGAATACTTTCGAGGAAGACTGGTTGAAATTCCCCGTCACTAAAACGCTGGATGTTGATCTTGCCTAGGTTGTTACCAAAGCGCTGCGAGATCTTTTCCGCCAAATACTGTGAATTGGTGCCGGAGAAAACCTTGGCATAAGGAGAGTTACGTTCCATAAAGGTGAATGAGCCGCGAAGATAGCCATTCAGGGGTATGGAACAAAATCAGGTTTGGTCCCTTTTTACAAGCTCGCCACCGTATTGGAAGGCAGTGGTGTAGCCTGTTTGGGCGTTTCTGTACGCACCGTCGGGAACTTCCTGGGATTCAATGTTCTGTAGATAGATGTGCAGATGAAAACAGAGAATATCAACACCACAAAATACATGCCTACACAGAAAAGGAGGGGCTGCAGGGAGCCGATGATGAGTTGCCTTCTGGAGTTAGCCATTGGATCTGGATTTGCGTTTTTAATAGAATTGGATAGTACATCGAAAATAGGGATCATATGAAGCCTGCACAAGCGAAAAACCGCCCGATTTTGGAATGGGCAATTGACGATAGGCCACGCGAAAAACTACGAGCGAAAGGCGTAAAAATACTGAGCGACACAGAGTTGCTGGCCATCCTGATCCAACAGGGTACGCGCAATCGCACCGCCGTAGATCTCGCCAGGGACGTCCTTGCCGCCAGCAAGCAGAACCTGAAGGAGCTGGGCCGACTGTCCATGGCTGACCTGCTGAAGATCCACGGAATAGGGGAGGCCAAGGCGATGATCATCCTTGCGGCATTGGAGCTGGGCCGCCGCAGGCAGGCTGCACAGAACCTGGAGAAACCAGTTGTAAACGGTGCATCCTCAGTAGCATCTTTCCTGCAGACCATCCTGCAGGACCACGATCATGAGGTTTTCATCGTCCTCTACTTGAATCGAGCCAATAAGATCAATCATTATGAAATCATCAGTTCAGGGGGCATGAGTGGAACCGTTGCTGACCCGCGGGTGATCCTGCGGCGCGCACTGGAAGAAAAAGCGGTGGGAATTATTTTATGTCATAACCATCCATCGGGAAGCCTGCGCCCAAGTCATGCGGATCGCGAGTTGACCCTAAAGATCAGAGAGGCCGCGAGATACTTTGACATCCTGGTCCTGGATCATATCATCGTTAGCCATGAAGGATTTTTCAGTTTTGCCGAGGAGGGGCTCCTTTGATGCAGTTATTTCCCTGTCAACAAAATACATATCGATCTCTCCTACATTCTTTGCGTAGATCTTGCCGCGGTGCGTACAATCAAATCGATCCTTAATGAGCGCATAGGTGTCTGCCGAAATATTGAGCATGCCCGGTTCGCCGTTGGATTCCATCCGGCTCGCAATGTTGACCGTATTACCCCAGATATCGTAAGCATACTTTTTCTTACCTACCACACCGGCAACAATGGATCCGGTATTGATCCCGATGCGGATCTCCCATTTGGCCATCCCGGCCTCTTCGCGCAGTTTGTTTTTCTGACGCAGGTACTCCACAATATCAAGTCCCGCACGCACCATATCTTGCGGATGGGTAGTGTTGGACGTGGGAATACCACCTGCACACATATATGAATCCCCGATGGTCTTGATTTTCTCGAGACCATACTTATCAATAATCTCATCCATCTCCGTGAAGAACTCGTTCAACTCAGATACAATTTGTTGCGGACTCATAGACTCCGCGATCCTACTAAAGCTCACGAAATCCGTAAACATCACAGACACTGAATCATAATACCTTGGTGTGGCATGACCTTCTTTCTGTAACTCAGAAGCAACCTCGTACGGCAGAATATTCAACAACAGGGTTTCAATTTCTGCCTTACGCTGATCCAATAGTTTATTGGTCTTGATCTTGTTCCGATAATCGCGATACAAAATGCCGATGAGGGTCAACACCAATCCCAAGCCAACGAGGATTGCGTTGCGTACCAACTTGGCCCTTTGTATGGTTTGTTCTTTCAATGCCTGATCTGCCGTGAGCAGTGCGATGTCTTTATCTTTTAATCTTAACTCCTGCTTCTTTTGTGTACTATCTAAGGTCAAAAGATTCATAGAGTCCGCAAGCCTGGAGTACAAAGACAGATTAAAATAGGCTTGCCGGTAATCTTTCAAGTCTGCGTAGGTACTGGCAAGACCCTTGTAAGACATTTTAATTTGTTGGGCGGTGTGTGCCTCTTCAGCAAGTCTTCGGGAACGGTCAAAATATTCCAACGCTTTCTGTTGATCACCCATCAATCGATATGTTTCGGCGGCACCAAAGGCTGCATCCGATAAATAAAAAGTATTTTCAACTTTTTGGGCGGTATTGGTGGATTGTTCAAACCAGCTCAATGCCTGTGGATATTCTTTCTTTGCTGGTATATTCTACCCATACTCAGATAGATATACGGTAATGCGGAGCCATTGGGTTCAAGGGCTTTCTTTGCCTCGAGAAAATGGAACATGGCCAAACTATCTTTCCCCATGTTCATATTCACTTCGCCGATGTTGGCATGCGCGGCACCAATATTATCAGCATCGTTGATTTTCTTCGCTGCTTCCAAAGATTTGTTCAGATAAACCAGTGCCTGCTCATAGGTACCCGGTTTACTCATGTAAATAAGACCGATGTTATTTGTTGAAGTAATGACCCTGATATTGTTTCCGCTTTTCTCTCCCGCGTTTAAAGCTTCCATAAAATAATCCAGTGCCTTCGCACTGTTGCCGAAGTTGAAACTGATGGAGCCGAGGTTATTATACATGTTAGACATCCCGTCAAAATCATTCAGGGCAATATATGATTGTAGGCTTTTCTCCCAATATACTGTTGCTGTATCGAGCACGCTGCGATCGTAATAATAAAATCCTGCCCATTTATTGGCAAGGGCAATACCGGGTCCGTAGTTTGATTTGGTGGCAAGATCCAGTGCAGTAAGGCTATACTTGTATGCGAGCGCGGGCTGTTCTACTCTGTAAAGTTTTGCCAGCTCGAT
>REAQ01000066.1 GCA_004294195.1 Sphingobacteriales bacterium
CCTTCTTCGACAATACCCAGTTTTCCTTCTTTGTAAGGACTTCTGTTCCCTGACAATGCAAGAAGTTGTGCATTGTCTGATGTAATCAATTTCAACACTTCAAAGGGTGTAAACCAATTACCCATTTTTGCGATATAGGTGTTCTGGTCTTTATTGATGGGCGGATTAAAGAAAACATCGGTACCCCAGGCCATTTTCACTTTATATTTTTTGGCCAGCTTGATCACAGCATCGGCACCATTGGCCACATCCCTTTTCTGCTGTTTTTGCTCAGCCGTAAAATCAGCCCTGCCCGCCGTATCAAGGGCCTGAATGCTCAACCAAACATCTTTTTCGCCCATAAGTTTAACGGTAGCTTCATCCATCAGCTGTCCATGCTCAATGCATTTCACACCAGCCGCAATGGCTTTTGTGACGGCTCGGGATGTAAATGCATGAACCGTTACGTAGGTTCCCCAATCTTCAGCGGCTTCAACGGCGGCCCTGATCTCTTCCTCAGTATACTGGCTAACATCCAGGGGATCGAAACTGGAGGAAATACCCCCACCCGCTGTCAACTTGATGTGTGACGCGCCCCTTTTCAGGGTTTCCCGTACCGCTACCAGCATGGCATCTTTGCCATCGGCGATGATGGTGGCGCCAATGACCTCGGAATGGTCTAAGGCTCCACCCAGGGAAACAGGCCTTTGATTGATGTTTCGGAAATCACCATGCCCTGCCGTCTGGGAAATCATCGGGCCGCTGGGCCAGATTCGCGGACCAGTAATCACACCCGCGTCTATCGTCTGTTTCAACCCAAAACTAGGCCCGCCGAAATCTCTCACAGAGGTAAATCCACGGTTGAGAACATTACCTGCCTCCACACCAGCCCTGATAAAAGCTGCACCAATATCACCGGTCTGCATCTGACCCAGTGTGGATCCGGCCAGGATCATGTGCATATGAATATCAATAAGGCCCGGCATTAAGAATTTACCCTTTCCGTCTATCACCCGGATATTCGCCGACTTTGCAACCGGAATGGGTTGCGAAGAAATCTTGCTGATCAGGTTCCCATCGATCAAAACATTCGCTCTCGTGGTCTTATTGGTGTATCCATTGAACACCTCTACATTGTTGATGAGGACTTGGGTGGTTTGACCAATAACTGCTGCAGATATGAAAATACATATCAGAAATAGTGAATACTTCATGTTGGTGGTTTAATGCAACAAGCTAAGCATCAGTGTAACCCTTCCCATATTTATTGAGCTGGAGTCTGTATCAATTAGGTCTGAACTTGTATTAAAACGTATTTTAAACGCCTGATCATCGTGTCAAAGACCACTTTTCATGGTTTTAGCTTGTTTTAAATATGCAGAGGGGGTGATTCCACTGACTTCTTTAAACTGACGAATAAAAGTGATTCTGCTATGAAATCCTGACGCCTTTGCCATGGCCTCCAGCGTAAAATGATCCCATGGTGGAAGACCGACGTGTTGTTTAAAGTAGTTGATGCGATAAGTATTGATGTATTCCCGGAATCCCATTCCAAACTCTCTGTTAATAAAACCTGAGAGTTTCTGGCGGGTCAGACCCAATTCGTCCGCCATATCGTCTATACAGTAGTCGAGTTTAAGAAATGGCTTCCCATCTTCCATCCAATCATCGATCTTCTTTCTGAAAATGACCTGCTCCTCGGTAAGAAGCCACTGACTTTCTTCGCTTGCTGGCTGGTCAACATCCAGATCCCGCTTTTCAAGGTTTATCAAGAGTTCCGGTGCGGATGTTAGGGTACTACTGGGAAGGTAAACACCATACAGCAAGTTTGGGTGCCTGAATAGTTGAATACAAATTAAAAAAACACCCACACCCAACAGAAGATCAGCGGGATTAACATCAGATGCACCGCTGGATGGCAAAAAGGCTTTAAAAATCTGGCTCAGCGCAAGTACGAGCGAAATTGCGCCTAACATTCTCATCCATCGGTATAATTCAGTATTGAGTGCTTTCACTGGCTGTCTGGTTTTACGCCAGAAACGAAACAAAATACCAAGGGAAATACTAACCAATCCTATGGACCAGATTGTTCTCAAACCATAGTACCAAACGGAAGACAAAAACCCTCGTCCCGGATCCGAAACTGATCCCCTTTGCTGATAATACTGTAACAAAGCGTCAACCTTATGCTGATGGCTACTAACGTAGAATGGCAGAAAATTAACTGAAGCCAACAATGCTGGCAGAAAAAATAAAATATCAGTTTTCCGCAACTGATGCTCCTCGTAAAGAATGGTTCGGAAATAAAGATACAACGCAGGAGCAACCACAAAAGTAAGCGGCGCAAACAAACGCATCAACCATGGTAAATCAAGGATGAGTTTTGAAGCAAGCAGAATGAGAATCAAATGTTGACTGGCAAAACAGAAAAGGATAATGGCCAGAAAACGGTTGCTGATTTTCTTTTCCTTGTTGACAAATAATAGCAAATAACCCAGCACGCAGGCCAAGGTAAACGACAATACATGAAACAATACTGAAAACAACAGCATGGTTCAGTTTTAAATGGCTAAAAGTGTTAATCTACCCGGGCAAGATAAACCATATCCAGATTCTCACCTTCGTGAAAAAAATTTCCTACTGGAATGAATCCCAATTTATGGTAAAAACGGACGGCCCTTTCATTCTCAACCTTTACCCCACCCCACAGAAAGATCCTGCGGCGTCCTTGCTGCAATGCATCATCTAAAATATGCTTCCACATGGCTTCGGCAAGTCCTGTTCCTTTTGATGCCGATGCTACCGATGGAGCATATGACGCATCAATACGATTATCCAGTTTGAATCCGAATGCTTTAAGACGATCCTGATCATTCTGAATTACACCTTTTCGTAAAATCGCATAACCCGAAAGGCTACCCGAAACTTCATCTACCGCACACCAGCCCCTGTTCAGGGTATCTTCGTAAAACGACTGAATAGACGGCAGATCCGAAGGATGGGGCGCAAAAAAACGAGCAGTCTGCTCGTCAAAAGACTGCAGATATTTACTTATGGCGGCATGATGAGTAGCTGTCTGAAGACAGATGTTAACATCCATAACCTGAATTCTAATCAGTTAAATGAATCCATTGATACGCACCGTCCTTGAAAGTTACAACCCCTCCCCCCCACTTCATCCCGTTGAATGATGATCGAGTTAGGGCCGAGAGCGAAGACTTCCTGAAGCCGTACAAAGAATCAGTCTCATAGTATTCATGAATCTCCTGCAGATAATCACCACTATGAACGGTGTTGATGGCCATCATTGGCTTCCTGCCGGGCCCGGTCATCACGTATCCATAATTGATCG
>REAQ01000265.1 GCA_004294195.1 Sphingobacteriales bacterium
GGTATCCGCATCATCGCTCCCATACCTGGAAAAGGCACCATTGGTATTGAAGTGCCGAATGTGAAGAAAAGCATCGTGGGCATGAAAACCCTGTTGGCTTCTGATAAGTTCCAGAACAGTCATTATGCATTACCTATTGCCTTAGGTAAGAAGATCGACAATGAGCTATTTATTGTTGACCTTACCACGATGCCGCACCTCCTGATGGCAGGTGCAACCGGACAAGGTAAATCTGTAGGTGTTAATGCCATCCTGGTTTCGCTTCTATACAAAAAACATCCTTCACAATTGAAGTTTGTGTTGGTTGACCCCAAGAAAGTGGAATTGAGTCTTTATCGTTTGATCGAGAAACATTTTCTGGCGAAACTTCCCGGAGAGGATGAATCCATCATCACTGACACCAAGAAAGTGGTACACACATTGAATGCTTTGTGTATTGAGATGGACAATCGATATGACCTTTTAAAAGAAGCCGGTTGCCGTAACATCAGGGAATACAACGAGAAATTTGCATCGAGGAAACTCAATCCCGAAAAAGGGCACCAGTTCCTTCCTTTCATTGTATTAGTAATCGATGAATTTGCGGATCTGATCATGACTGCGGGTAAAGAGATCGAGATGCCCATTGCCCGATTGGCGCAGTTGGCACGTGCAGTAGGTATTCACTTGATCATTGCTACACAAAGGCCATCGGTAAACATTATTACGGGTACCATCAAAGCCAATTTCCCTGCACGTATTGCCTTCAAAGTGTCATCCAAGGTAGACTCAAGGACCATCCTTGACACTGGTGGTGCGGAGCAGTTGATCGGCCGGGGAGACATGCTGATCTCTTACAATGGTGAAGTAACCAGGCTGCAGTGTGTGTTTGTGGATACACCCGAAGTAGAACGTGTGGTGGATTTCATCGGAGAACAAAGGGGCTATCCACAGGCCTTCCTGCTGCCGGAGTATATTGACGAGAAAGATGCAGATGGAAAAGAACTGGATATGTCTGAAAGGGATCCGTTGTTTGAAGACGCTGCAAGACTGATCGTTCAAAGCGGCGTTGGATCTACTTCGTTGCTGCAAAGAAGAATGAAATTGGGATACAACCGTGCAGGCAGATTAATGGACCAGTTGGAGATGGCAGGCATTGTTGGTGGCAACCAAGGCAGCAAAGCCAGAGATGTTTTGGTGAAAACAGAACATGAGTTGCAAGAGATCTTGTCACAATTCGGCATTTAGACTGCCTTTCATGGGTGTTGGCATCATTTTTTTGTTGATTTTCACAAATCACCTATAAACCTTACGGTGCCGGTTGCCGTCTATAGTCATATCTTTGCGAACGATTTTATTCAACATCATGAAAAAAATTCTCGTCTTTTTAACATTGCTTGTAGCCACAGCTAACGTATTCGCACAAACGAAATCTCCGGTCAGCAATGACCCTGAGGCCAAAAAAGTACTTGACGCAGTAAGTGCGAAATTCAAAACCTTTAAAACGGTAAAAGGTAATTTTTCATTGGAAGTGAAAGACGCCAACGGTAAAACACAGGGTACAAAGAAAGGTACCGTTTACATGAAGGGAACCAAGTATCGGGTGAGCATTACCGGGCAGGAGATTTTTTGTGATGGTAAGAATATATGGACTTACGATAAGGGCGCCAATGAAGTGCAGATTTCTGCTTTCGATCAAAGTGGAAGCATGATCACGCCGCAAAAATTATTTACTAATTTTTACGACAAGGATTTCTTGTATAAACTGAATGGCGACAAAACCGTAGCAGGTAAAACCGTGCAGGAAGTTGAGCTCACACCTGTTGATAAATCGAAACCTTTCTTCAAGGTATTGCTCGGCGTGGATAAAACTTCTAAAATGATCACTTCAACGCAGATCTTCGAAAAGAATGGAAACCGATATGCGTATGGAATGAGTAATGTTGCCACCAATGCAGCCATCGGAGATGATATGTTTATGTTTGATGTGAAGAAGTATCCTGGGGTGGAAGTGGTGGACCTAAGATAGAATCTGGACAATTGTACATTTGTGCAATTGTACAATTGTACAATTGTCTCAATTTAATGCCCCCACCGAAATGTGCTAATGTCAAATCCTGCAAGATCTAATACGCGGTCCACTACTGTAGCAGCCACTTCTTCAACTGTTTGAGGCCTGCTGTAAAATGAAGGCGTTGCCGGGCAAATGATTCCACCTGCCAGAGTAATGGTTTCCATGTTGCGTAAATGGATCAGGTTGTAGGGGGTTTCCCTCGCAACAAGGATAAGTTTTCTTCGTTCTTTAAGAACTACATCAGCAGCCCTGGTCAAGAGGTCATTAGAGGCGCCACCAGCGATCCTTCCAAGGGTGCCCATGGAACAGGGGATTACGATCATGGTATCAAACTGACCCGAGCCTGAGGCAAATGGCGCAGAGAAGTCGTTTTTTGAATAGTAGGTGAAAGGATAGTCATGGTGTAACACATTACCAAGTTCAGTTTCCCAAACGGTAACCGCATTGTCAGACATCAAAATGCCCACTTCGCTGTACTGCTCCTTCAGCAGCTGAAGTTTGTCTAATAAAAGCTTAAAGTATATCGCCCCACTGGCACCGGTAGCCGCCACCACTAATTTTCGCATAATTTTGCAATTACCTTGTAAATAAACACAATTCAATGCAAAAAGTTACGGTAGTCATATTGCTTCTTTCCGGACTGGTGTTCTCCATGAGTTCATGGAAAGGCGATTCCCCTTCAAAAGGGAAAGTGAATTGGATCGGATTGCAAGAAGCCGAAGCCCGAGCCAAAAAGGAAAACAAGCCGGTGCTCATCGATCTGTATACCGATTGGTGCGGATGGTGCAAAGTCATGGACAAACAGACCTATAGCCATGAAAAAGTGGCTGAATATATCAATTCCCATTTTATCCCGGTAAAACTGGATGCTGAGACCAAAAACGCCCTTCAATGGAAAGGAAAGTCTTACGCGTACAATGCCAACTATAAAGTAAATATGTATGCTGTTTACCTCACGGAAGGACAGCTAAGTTTCCCCACCACCGTCATTATCCCTGCGGATGATACCCGGCCACAAGCTATTCCGGGATTTCTGGAACCGAAAGACATAGAATCCCTGTTGAAGTATTTCGGTGAAGGGTATTACGGGAAGGTGCCTTTTCAGGATTATTACAAGAAATTTTCAGGGTCCTGGAAGTGATACACAATAACAAGTTCTGAACCACCGTTATAGATACGGTTTTTCATAGGATATTGGATTTAAAACGGGGCTGGATTTCTATCCGGGCCTCTTTTTTTTGTACCTACCCCAACTCGCAGCCGAGGTCAGAGGGTAGGGGGCTGACGGCAGAGCTTAATTGCCTGCGATCAGGTTAGAACTTCGCGGAGAGCGAATTGCCGCATTACCGCATTAACGAATTGTCTAATTGACATGGCAAATGCATAAAAGAAAAAAACCAGGCTGAAGCCTGGTTTTTTTCTTTTATGCATTTGCCATGTCTGGTATTGCTTCCGTCCGGTAAGCACCCAGGTCAAGCTTTTCTTTTGTTTCTTCGAAAGCCTTGAGCGTCAATGCAATATCTTCGTCTGTATGCACCGCTGTGGGGATCAGACGGAAGATGATGTGTCCTTTCGGAATAACAGGATACAAAACAATTGAACAGAAAATATTATAGTTCTCTCTAAGGTCCATCACCATCGTAGTGGCTTCTTCCACACCACCTTTCATATAAACCGGAGAAACCACAGAGTCTGTTTTACCGATGTCAAATCCCTTTTCCTTCAGGCCATTCTGCAGTTTCCGGGCATTTGACCAAAGCTTATCCTTATACTCCGGGTGGTTCCTGAGCAGCTCCAGCCGCTTCAGATTCCCCACTACCAGCGGCATGGGTAAGCTCTTTGCAAAGATCTGGCTCCGGATACTGTATCGGATATAGTCAATAATGGCCTTGTCGCCTGCCACAAAAGCACCGATAGAAGCCATGGATTTGGCAAATGTGGAGAAATACAGATCGATCTCATCCTGTACCCCTTGTTCTTCACTCGCTCCTGCTCCCGTTTTTCCAAGGGTGCCGAAGCCATGCGCATCGTCAAGCAGTATACGGAATGAATATTTTGACTTAAGGGCCACGACTTCTTTCAGTTTGCCCTGGTCGCCCGCCATGCCAAACACGCCTTCGGTGATCAGCAGGATGCCGCCTGCGCCTTGTTTCTCAATCAATGCGGTGGCGCGTTGCAGCTGCTTCTCACAATCTTCCACATCATTGTGCTTGAACACATATCGGTGACCCGGATGCAGGCGTACCCCGTCAATGATACAGGCGTGGCTTTCTGCGTCATAAACGATCACATCGTGCCTTCCCACCAATACATCGATGACACTAACCATACCCTGGTAACCAAAATTCAAGAGGATGGCATCTTCTTTTGCTTCATAGGCGGCCAGTTCCGCTTCCAGTTGTTCGTGCAGGTCACTGTTTCCGCTCATCATACGGGCGCCCATGGGAAGGGCAAGTCCATACTTTGCAGCAGCATCTGCATCGGCTTTCCTCACTTCAGGGTGGTTGGCCAACCCCAGATAGTTATTAAGACTCCAAACGATCTTTTCTTTACCCCTGAACTTCATCCTGTTTCCAATCTCTCCTTCTAGCTTTGGGAAGGAAAAATAACCATGTGCGCGTTTTCTGTGCTGTCCGAGCGGTCCTTGATTACGTAGGAGTTTCTCAAAAATATCGGCCATTGTTATCTATTTTTTGGTGTGCAAAAATACAAAAAATAGGTAATAGTGTGAGGGCTTAGGGTGAGGTCTCTTATCACATAAACCCTAAATTTGAATTATGAAGAATTTTCTGCTGGTTTACACCCTTTTCTGTGCCTTTTCCGGGCAGGCGCAGGTAAAAACGCCTACCAGTGCTCCCGCAAAGCCCAAAATTGTGGTTGGACTGATGGTTGACCAGATGCGTTGGGATTTTTTATATCGATATACTGACCGGTACTCAGAAGGAGGCTTCAAAAGATTGGTAAGGGAAGGGTTCAACTGTGAGAATACGATGATCCCCTATGCCCAAACCGTTACGGCTTGTGGTCATGCATCGGTCTATACCGGTTCAGTACCGGCGGTCAACGGGATCATGGGCAATGAGTGGTTCAGCCGCGAGTTGAATAGGCAGGTATATTGTGTGGAAGACCCAACGGTAAAAACGGTTGGATCGGGCAGGGAATCCCCTCCAATGTCGCCCCGCAATTTGCAGGTCACTACCATGTGCGACGAGCTGCGCATTTCCAATAATTACAAGTCGAAAGTAGTGGGCATTGCCATCAAAGACAGGGGTGGAATTCTTCCTGCAGGCCATACCGCCAATGCGGCATACTGGTATGATGGGTCAACGGGTAATTGGGTTTCGAGTACCCATTACATGCAACAACTGCCGGGCTGGGTTGACGCGTTCAACAATCGCAAAATGCCCGATTCCTTGTATAAATTGAATTGGAATACCCTGTTCCCCATCGAAACTTATCTCATGAGTGATCCTGACGACAAGGTGTATGAAGGAAAGTTTGCTTTCGATCCTAAACCGGTGTTTCCGCATAATATCAGTGCAATGGCCGGCAAAAACTATGGCATCCTTCCCGCAACACCACATGGGAACACGCTGACCCTTGAGTTTGCTAAAGCGGCAATTGTAGCTGAGGGACTTGGGGCCGATCAATACACAGATTTTCTGGCCGTGAGTCTTTCTTCACCCGATTACATCGGTCATCAATATGGACCGAACTCCGTTGAAGTGGAGGATACATATCTGCGTCTGGACAGGGAGCTGGCTGCTTTTTTCAGCTACCTGGATAAGAAGTTTGGTAAGAACGGATATTTGTTTTTCATCACAGCCGATCACGGCGTAGCCAATGCCCCTGAGTATTCCGTAGAGCATAAACTTCCCGGTGGCCGAAACGGCACCTTGACCACCAAGGCCATGAACAATGTGGCCGTGAAATACAATCTGAAGAGCCTTGTACGAAATTTTTCCAACTATCAAATCTATCTCGACTATGACGTGATAGACAGTGCGAAACTTGATATCGATGAGGTTAAGGAATCGTTTATCAAGGAACTGATGAAACAGCCAGGTGTTGCCCTCGCGTTTGATAACGATGAGATCGATGAAGCTCCCTTGCCTGCCAATATTAAGGAACGATTCATCCAGGGCAGAAATGCGAAACTGGCGGGCGATATCCAGGTGGTGCTTTCCTCAGGATATCTCAATTATGGTACTACCGGAACCTCACATGGCAGTTGGTATCCATACGATGCACATATTCCGTTTGTGCTGATGGGATGGGGTATCAAGCCTGGCAGTCTTGGCAGGGAAGTGTATATGTCTGACATCGCACCCACTATTTGTAACCTGCTGAAGATCCAGATGCCGAGTGGAACAACGGGAACAGTTATTCCTGAAATTACTGACGCTAAGCGCTAATTATCCACACGCAGCGTGAAAGGGAGAAGGTAAAGGGAGAAGATTTAAGTTTGCACATATGAAACAGTACCACGATCTGTTAAAACATATTCTGGATACAGGCGCGCAGAAGCATGACCGCACGGGTACAGGTACCATCAGTGTGTTTGGCTACCAGATGCGTTTCAATCTGGCCGAGGGTTTTCCGATGGTGACTACTAAGAAAGTGCATTTGAAAAGCATCGTGCATGAATTGTTGTGGTTTCTTAAAGGCGAAACCAACATTGCTTACTTGAAAGAAAACGGGGTGAGCATCTGGAATGAGTGGGCTAATGAACAAGGTGAGTTGGGACCTGTGTATGGAAAACAATGGCGGAGCTGGGAAGGGAAGGATGGTGCAGTGATTGATCAGATCAAGTGGCTTGTTGATGAGATCAAAAAGAATCCGGACAGTAGAAGGCTCATCATCAGTGCATGGAACGTTGCGGATCTTCCAAAGATGGCGCTGATGCCTTGTCATACCTTGTTTCAATTCTATGTGGCCGATGGGAAACTGAGTTGTCAGTTGTATCAAAGATCTGCGGATGTTTTTCTTGGCGTTCCATTCAACATTGCTTCATATGCATTGCTGACATTGATGGTTGCGCAAGTCTGTGACCTTCAGCCCGGAGATTTTATTCATAGCTTCGGCGATGTGCATATCTATAACAATCATATTGAGCAGGTGAACCTTCAGTTGAGCAGGGATCCTTATCCTTTGCCAACGATGAAAATTAATCCTGAAGTGAAAGATATCTTTGGTTTCCGTTTTGAAGATTTCACACTGGAAAATTATCAATCGCACCCGGCCATCAAGGCGCCAGTAGCGGTGTAGAAAAAAATTGTGTATGATTGTTTCCCATATCGTTGCGGCCGGTGAGCATAACGAAATCGGCAAGCAGAATCAGCTGTTGTGGCGTTTGCCGAATGACCTTAAGTTTTTCAAAAACACCACATGGGGAATGCCGGTGATCATGGGACGAAAAACCTACGAATCCATAGCTGGTGAACCACTGCCCGGCAGGATCAATATTGTTGTGACCCAGAATACAGGTTTCCATCCCAACAATGAAAAAGTGCGTGTGGCCACCTCTATTGAGCAGGCCATTGTGATGGCGGGTGAAACGGATTGTAAAGAAGTGTTTATTGCGGGAGGGGGAGAGATCTATAAGCAGAGCCTCCCGCTGACCCACCGTATTTATCTTACACGGGTTGTGCATAGCTTTCCCGAAGCAGAAATTTTTTACCCGGAGATCAGGGACACGGAATGGAAAAGGATTCATCATCTGGACTTTCCCGCAGATGAGAAACATGCCTGGGCCTATCGCTTTGAAACTTGGGAAAGATAAAATGTATTCTCCTTTTACGATGGCCTGGAAGTATCTCCGTTACCTGCTGACAGCAGATAATGGACGTGGCCATGGCATTCATTCCCCTTTTGTTTACCAGTTGATCCGGGAAGTGTTCATGGATCAAAAAAGGCTTGCGGCATACGAGTTGCCTGAAGAATACCGGCGATCCGTGTTGCACAATACAACCTTGTTGGATATTGAGGATCTTGGTGCTGGTTCAGTGGGTGGATCACGCCGGAAGCGTACGGTAGCCTCTATTGCAAGAAATTCGGTTAAGCATCAACGTTATGCATCGTTGTTATTCAGGCTTGGATGCTTTTTAAAGGCTCGTCGCATACTGGAACTCGGAACATCGCTTGGGGTTACTTCGATGTACCTGGCGGCAGTGTCAACTGCTGAAGAGGTGGTGACCATGGAAGGATCTTCTGCAATAGCTGACCAGGCAGAAGCAGCGTTCCGTGCTCGCGGACTGAACAAGATCAAGGTGGTCAGGGGAAATTTTGATGATCGATTGCCGGAATTATTGCAGACGATGACACAAATAGACCTTGTCTATGTGGATGGTAACCATCGCAAAAATCCGACGCTGGATTATTTCAACCAGACCATTCCTCTGGTACCGAATGAAGGCTGTATTGTTTTTGATGATATCCACTGGAGCAGGGAAATGGAAGAAGCCTGGGCCGAGATCTGTGCAGATCACCGGGTTACGCTGAGTATCGATCTGTTTGCCATCGGGCTGGTGTTTGTAAGGAAAGAGCAACTGGAGAAACAGCACTTTACCATACGGTACTGATAAAATATTATCTGCCCGGAAATCGTTACCTTGCTGGCATCCTGATTAACCCACACCATTATGATTATAGGCGTTCTTAAAGAACCCGCGTCGGAAACCAGAGTCTCTCTCTCCCCAGAAACAGTTGCTGCATTGGTCAAAAAAGGTTGTGGCATTCTCGTAGAAATGAATGCAGGTGCAAATGCTTTTTGCAGTGATGCAGATTTTATTGCTGCAGGTGCGAAGATTGAGGACAGGGCATCTGTGATTGCGGGTGCTGATGTGATCCTTTCCATTCAGCCACCTAATGATCTGGCATCCATTCCTTCGGGAAAGGTGTTGGTTGGTGTATACCAGCCATTATTCAATGTTGATGTTGCGGGAAATATGGCTTCTTCGGGGCATACGGCATTCAGCCTTGACATGCTTCCGAGGACTACCCGTGCCCAGGCAATGGATGTTTTATCCAGCCAGGCCAATATCGCCGGATATAAAGCGGTGCTGATGGCGGCGAACCTTTTTCCCAGATATTTTCCGATGTTCATGACAGCTGCCGGATCAGTGGCGCCGGCAAAGGTGCTGATCCTTGGCGCAGGCGTTGCAGGGTTGCAGGCCATTGCTACGGCAAGAAGGCTGGGTGCAGTGGTGGAAGTGTTTGATACCAGGCCAGCAGTGAAAGAAGAGGTGATGAGTCTGGGTGCAAAATTCGTGGAGGTGGAAGGCGCAGCAGACGCATCGAAAGCGGGTGGATATGCCGTTGAGCAAACAGAAGATTATAAACGCAAACAACAGGAACGCATAGCCGAAGCAGTACGTAAGGCTGATATCATCATCACAACTGCGCAGATACCCGGAAAAAAAGCGCCGGTCCTGATCACAGCGGAAATGATCCAGAGCATGCGAAATGGCTCCGTGATCATTGACCTTGCAGCAGCCACGGGCGGTAACACACCTTTTACCAAAAACGAGGAAACCATTTTTGTGCACGGCGTGTTCATCACAGGCAACAGCAGCCTGCAAAGAACCATGCCGATGGATGCCAGCAGGCTATATGGAAAGAATATTGCCAACTTCCTCCAATTGATCACAGCGAAAGACAACAGTCTTCACTTGAATTTTGAAGATGATCTCGTGAAGGGTTCTTGTATTTCCCATGAAGGGAAGATTGTTCATGAACGACTTTTAAACAAATAAGCATGACAGAGATACTTGGCTGGCTGCAGGCGCATCAGCAAATGGTGTACATCGTGATCTTATCCATATTTCTCGGTGTGGAAGTCATTGGTCGCGTACCAAGTGTGCTGCATACCCCTTTGATGAGTGGTGCCAATGCCATACATGGTGTGGTGATCATTGGTGCCATCATTGTGATGGGGCAGGCAGATTCCGGGAACTACCTTGCACTGATTCTCGGATTTTTGGCAGTGGTATTGGGCACCTTGAATGTGGTGGGCGGTTTTGTGGTGACAGACAGGATGCTGGAAATGTTTAAAAAGAAAAAATAGCAGAACGGTATGGGCATCAGTTTACTAACCCTGGCATATTTGATTGGTTCTGTCACCTTCATTCTTGGATTGAAGATGCTTTCCCATCCTGATTCCGCGCGGAAGGGCAACCTTATTGCAGCTGCAGGGATGATCATTGCTATTTTGGGAACGATATTTTTATATGAGAATGAAGGGAAAAAGCTGGGCAACTATATATGGATCTTCGGTGGCCTGTTGATTGGTACCATCATCGGTACTTTATCTGCAAAGAAAGTGAAGATGACCGCGATGCCTGAGATGGTGAGCCTGTTCAATGGAATGGGTGGTGCATGTGCGGCGCTGATTTCCATGGTGGAATTTAATCACCTGCAACATCAGCAATTCATGGTGAGTGGAGCGCCGGTGGGTGGTGGCACTTTATTGGCTATCGTACTCGGCCTCATCATAGGGACCATTTCATTTGCGGGAAGTATGGTGGCCTGGGGTAAACTCAATGGCCGTATCAAGGATTTCTCGTTTCCTGGTCAACACCTGATCAATATCGGTTTACTGCTGTTGATCCTGTGCATGGCTGGCTATCTGGTTTGGCAGGGTGGTGAAGTCTCCTCCTTTTATTTCTATCTCATCTTTATACTTAGTGCCGTTTATGGTATTTTCTTTGTGCTGCCCATCGGAGGTGCAGATATGCCTGTGGTGATCTCCCTGCTGAACTCATTCACTGGCGTTGCTGCCGCAACAGGTGGTTTCCTTTATGACAATCCTGTGATGCTTACGGGCGGTATCCTTGTGGGTGCCGCGGGCACCTTGCTCACCATTCTGATGTGTAAGGCGATGAACCGCAGTTTGCAAAATGTGCTCATAGGATCCTTTGGCGGCAACAAGGCTGCGGCCAGCGGGGGTGCTATGGCCAGTGGGGGTACTTATAAAGAAATCACACTTAGCGATGCGGCCATGGTGATGAGCTATGCCAATAAAGTGATCATTGTACCCGGTTACGGTCTGGCTGTTGCCCAGGCGCAACATACTTGTCACGAGTTGGAGAAATTACTGGAAAACAAAGGCGTGCAGGTCCAGTATGCCATCCATCCGGTAGCAGGAAGGATGCCTGGTCATATGAACGTGTTGTTGGCTGAGGCCGATGTGAGCTACGATAAATTGCACGAAATGGAAACGGCGAATGAAGAGTTCAAGACCACTGATGTGGTGTTGGTGCTTGGCGCCAATGACGTTGTGAATCCTGCCGCTAAATCAGATCCATCGTCCCCAATCTATGGCATGCCCATCCTTGAGGTTGAAGATGCAAAAGCAGTGATCGTCAATAAGCGCAGTATGAAGCCGGGATATGCGGGCATCGAAAACCAATTGTTTTATCAGCCCAAAACCTCCATGTTGTTCGGTGATGCGAAAAAGGCATTGCAAGACCTCATCGCAGAGATCAAGAATATCTAACTTGCCGGGGTGCAGTTACCGCAAACCTTAATGCAATACCTGAATGATGTTCCTGGCTTTATGCCGGAAGCCTTTCTTGTTGCGCACACACTGGAAGCTCCGGTGTCTGTTCGTGTCAATCCCAACAAATCTTACGATCTGTCTCATCTGTTGTTGGATCAGCGGGTGCCCTGGAGTGCTCAGGGATTTTACCTGAAAGAAAGGCCTTCATTTACCCTTGATCCAGGCATTCATGGTGGCGCATATTATGTGCAGGAAGCGTCCAGCATGTTTCTGGAGTTTGCACTTCAACAAGTGCTTCATGATCAGCAGGGATTATATGCCCTGGATCTTTGCGCCGCCCCGGGTGGTAAAGCAACATTGTTGTCGTCTATGCCTCAGTTCAGCCTTGTGCTTGCCAATGAAGTCATCAGAACCCGGGTAACGATCCTGCATGAAAATGCAGTGAAGTGGGGAGAGCCTAAACTATTGGTGTCTAATAACGATCCTTCTGCTTTTAATAGGTTGGATGGTTTTTTCGATGTGATGGTGGTAGATGCACCCTGCAGTGGCAGTGGGTTGTTTCGGAAAGACCCGTCGGCACTGAATGAATGGTCTGAACAAAACGTCAAGCTGTGCGCAGCCCGCCAACAGCGAATCCTCTCAGATGCGCTCCCTGCGCTTAAGGATGGAGGGGTCCTTGTGTATTCTACCTGCTCTTATTCTCCGGAGGAAGATGAAGATATTTTACAATGGCTTGTGGGCGAACACGGATTAAGTGCGATTGATTTGCAGATTCCGCAAGACTGGGGTATTGTAAAAACGGCATCTGCAAATGGAGGAATCGGTTATCGGTTCTTTCCGGATAAGTTGAAAGGAGAAGGATTTTTTGTCAGCTGTCTTCAAAAAACGGGTGGAGGAAAATCCGGAATGCGAACGGCATCCAGATATGAAAAATCGATAAAATCCGCATCTTATCACCAGGGTTTAAAAACATGGGTGGATGAAGGGTTGGAGATCAGGGTGAGAAGCCGGGGTAATGAATTGATCCTGATTCCGGCGGCTTTGGAGCCGGCCCTCCAGGAACTGGAACAGGTTTTGCACCTGAGAAAGTCTGGTGTCAGGGCCGGTGCACTGATGCGCGACCAGTTTGTTCCTGATCACGAGCTGGTGCTGAGCCAGTACTTGTCCGGATCGGCACCACGGATTGAGCTGACCAGGGAAGAGGCCCTTCGTTTCTTGCGGAAACAGGACATCAACCCGCAGGGAAGCAGGAAAGGCTGGTTTACGGTGACCCATGGAGGACTACCCATCGGATTGATCAAACACCTGGGTAACCGGGTGAATAATTATTATCCATCATCTTGGCGTATTTTAATGTCTTAATTTAGTGATCCAGATATGAAGAAGTTTTACACGCTGATTTTGCTTGCCTTTACCGTACTGCAGCTCCAGGCGCAACAATTGATGGTGCAGCAGGAAGCTGGTAAATTGTATGTGCCACATACGGTTCAACCCAAAGAGAACTGGTATAGCGTGGGCAGGATGTTCAACCTCAGCCCCTCCGTGATTGCAGGCTTCAATGGACTAAAGATGGACAAAGGCCTGTCTATTGGTCAGAAGATAAAAATACCTCTAAACGATCAAAACCTCGCGCAAGGAGGCCAGCCCGCAGCTGATGAAGCATTCATCCCGGTTTTTCATACTGTAAAAGAGAAAGAAGGTTTGTACCGGATCGGTCAAACTTTCAACAAAGTATCTGCTGACCAGTTGAAGGCTTTCAATAAGATGAAGACCGATGATGTAGTGATAGGTTCTAACCTGGTAGTTGGTTATCTGAAGGTGAAAAAAGAGCTTTCACCACTGGCCGGTGCGGCAGTGTTGCCACCAGCAACAGTAGCTTCCAAACCAGCAACAACAACAGAGGCGCCTAAAGCCACTACATCTCCCGCGGCTACGCCTAAGCCCGTGAATCCACCGCCCGTTGTAATCAAAGAACCAGAGAAAAAAGAGCCTGTTGCCAAGCCAGTAGAAGATAAACCTGCACCAGTAACAAAACCTGCAGAAGAGAAGCCTGTTGTACCGCCGCCCACAATTGTGCGGAACGATGCCCCTTCAACAGAAGGTGCATTTGCTGCGGTATACAAGGACCAATCTAAAGGCGACAATCAAACAACCGGCCTCGCGGGAATATTCAAGAGTACCAGTGGCTGGAAAGATGGTAAATACTATGTACTAATGAACAAGGTGTCACCGGGTACCATTGTTAAGATCACGTCTGTTTCCACCAACCGGGTGGTATATGCCAAGGTTCTTGGTGAAATCCCTCCGGGAAAGGAGAACGATGGATTGTTGATCCGCATCAGCAATGCGGCGAGTGCACAGCTGCAGGTTGCAGAGGGTTCTAAGTTTGATGTCTCACTCGTATACTAGCTACTAGCTATTAGCTAATAGCTAATTTGAAGCCGCGCATAAAATCATCCACCGCCATTTTTTTCTTACCCTCCATCTGTACGATTGTAGGGTATACGTATCCGTTAGTACAGGCGAAGGCTAGTTTCCCATCGTTCATTAATACTGTTCCGGGCGTTTCATTGTGCGCGTTGATCCGATATTGGCAGGCATAGATTTTGAACATTTTTTCCTGAAGTGTTGCGAATGCGGCAGGGTAGGGAGATAATCCCCTCACCAGGTTGTGGATCTCTTCTGCGCTGGCGATCCAGTTGATCCTGCAGGTATCTGTAAATATTTTGGGCGCGTGTTTGAGTTCAGTCTCCAGTAAAACAGCTGCGCCGATCTCTTTCATTTTGTCGTGCACTTCACCCGTATTTTCTTCCGGGCCGATGGGTATTTCTTGTTGCAACAAAATATCTCCGGTATCAATATCGTGTTTGAGTTTGAAGGTGGTGACACCGGTCTCTTTTTCTCCGTTGATCACGGCCCAGTTAATCGGTGCCGCACCACGGTATTTTGGTAAGAGTGAGCCGTGAAGGTTGATGGTGCCCATGGGCGGCATATTCCACACCAGTTCCGGTAACATGCGGAAAGCAACCACCACCTGGAGGTCTGCATGCAGGTTTCGGAGTGCAGCCAGAAATTCAGGATTCTTTAGTTTTTCCGGTTGCAGGATGGCAAGGTTTTGTTGCAGGGCGTATTCTTTTACGGCCGATTGCTGCAGCTTCATACCCCTACCGGCGGGTTTGTCCGGGGCCGTTATCACGCCAACGATGTTGCAGCCGCCTTCAACGAGTTGTTGCAGGCTGGCGCGGGCAAATTCCGGAGTACCCATGAAGACGATCCTGAGTTGCGTATAGTCCATGTGAAGTAAAAATGTAAAAGTAAAAAGTAATAGCCTCTTTACTTTTAATCATTCCTCATACATCAAATACTTTTTCCTGACCAGTTTAAATGCGTCGAGGTCTTTCTGCCAGCTCTGGCGGATCTCTGCTTCACTCTTTCCATCGATGATCTGCTGCATCAATGTATTGTTGCCGGCCAATTTATTGAAGAAGGCGCCATCGGCACTACCGGATTTAGGAAGTATAAAGAAGTTCTTTTTTTCGGGGAACAATTTATACGCTTCCAGAAGGTATCCCAAATGTATTCTGCCATCGATCTTTTTCCTGATCTGTTCTGGTGGGGCAGCAAGGTTCCAACCATAGCATAGCTGGTCTTTCAGCTTCGGTTCTTTGGCACCGGCTGTTGATACGGGCGTGAATGCGTACAATGTTTTGGGGAGCGATGGATGGCCGAATACCTGGAACGGTGTGGGTGTTCCCCGGCCTTCACTTAACACCGTACCTTCAAAATAGCAGGTGGATGGATACAGGTAAATCGAAGCCATATCCGGGAGATTGGGCGAAGGTTTTTCTTTAATGGTGTAAACGCTTTGGTGGGTATAGTTCCCGCATTTGATCACCAGAAAATGGAAGGGTGTGTCTTTTTTGTTTTCCGCTGTACGGTAATAGGCAAATTTTGCATTGGCAACGGGGGAGAGCCATTGTTCTCCGGAGATCATCATCGCGTATTCACCGATGGTCATACCATACACCACAGGAATAGGCTGCATGCCAACAAAGGATTTATACTTTCTATCCAGCACGGGACCATCAACATATCCGCCATGAGGATTGGGCCTGTCAAGGATCAGGAGCGGTTTCCCCAACGCTGCTGCGGCTTCCATATACTCTTCCAACGAGGAGATATAGGTGTAAAAACGAACCCCTACGTCCTGGATATCGAAAATGAGAATATCTACATCCTTTACATCTTCTGCACTTGGTTTGCGTTTTGATCCGTAGAGAGACACTACGGGGATGCCTGTTTGCGCATCAACGTAATTGCCAATTTTCTCCCCTGCATCTGCCGTGCCCCTGAATCCATGTTCGGGTCCGAAGATGACGGATATTTTTACGCCCAGTTTTTTAAGGGTATCCACGAGATGTGTGTTCCCGATCATGGAAGTATGGTTGGCGAAGATGCCCACTTTTTTGTCCTTGATCAAAGGCAGATAAACCTGCAATCTCGCGGCTCCGGGGAGAATGGGTTGGGTCTGTGCATGACACTGTGTGAAACAGCACAGGAGGCCAATCACCAACACAATAGCTGAAGGTTTGAAAAACGTATGCATCGCCAAATATCACTAAAAATCACTTACCTTGCCGGTCGGCCTCGTCTATATTTTCTGACGTAACCGCGGTTGCACAGGCGTTTAGGGGAGCCGATTAAAAATTACAACATGCAAGCAAAACAAGGTGACGTAGTAAAGGTACATTACACAGGACGGTTAACGGACGGAACACAGTTCGATTCTTCAGAAGGCAGGGAGCCATTGGAATTTACGGTAGGCGCAGGTCAGATGATCAAAGGATTTGATGACGGTGTGGTGGGTATGAATGTGGGTGATAAGAAAACGCTCAGTATACCTGCAACAGAAGCGTATGGTGAAAGGGATGAGCAGGCCATTATAGAATTTCCTGCTTCCAATATTCCTGCGGACATGAAGCTGGAGCCAGGTATGCAACTGACACTCAGAAATCAGCACGGACAACCGGTTCCCGTTGTTGTTCTTGAAGTACAAACCGAAGTGATCATCATGGATGCCAATCACATGCTCGCTGGTAAAGAGCTAGTATTTGATGTTGAGCTTGTTGAGATCATTGAGGCATAGGGCATTGGGCATTGGGCACTGGTAGGGAATAGGTCAGTGCCCAATGTCAATTGCCTAGTTTCTTCGCAGATACCATCCCAGCCACACGCCATTCAGGGCCCAGGGAATCCATGCATCATTGAATTCTGCCCATATCCCCGGCGTCTTATACCAGATGAAAGTGGCGTAAGGGAAATACAGGAACCCGATGATTCCCACAAACACGCTCGACAGAAAAATGGATCCGAAAGAATTGAAATTACCCCTGCCGAGGATCCATACCAACAAATACACCAGAAGCATATTGGTTAGCACACTCCGGATGAGGTTCATGGTCATGTCCAGGTTGTTGAACGACTTATGTAACTCTACAAATGCCATGGGTTTTCCGCTTGCAGCCGTCATAATTTTCTGTGCTTCTTCTGATGAGGTGCCAGTTGGATAATTGGGCATCATGTACCGTCCTTCTTCCAGATGTTGATTAAGGTAAGCAAGAATGGAATCCTGCTTGGGCGTATATTGCTGTGCAGGCCTGTGCAGGTCAAGGGCAGCGTTGGATAAGAACTGCCAGAAAAAAAGAATGATGCCACCTACGATGGCTGCGATGAGGGATTTTTTCATTTTACAGTAGATTTGGTGCGTATAAATTAGGCAATTGGTTTAATATATTATAAGATTTTCAGGCATTATGTTCAACAATTATCGATTTTCCGTTGCGGAGAGATTGCTGCGATATGTGCAGATTGACACACAAAGTGATCCCTACAGCGAAAGCTTTCCGAGCACCGCGAAACAGCTTGACCTTTCCCGCCTTCTCGTGAAAGAATTGATGGATATGGGTATTTCCGATGCCGGGTTGGATGAACATGGGTATGTATTTGCGACTATTCCTGGCAACACTGACAAGGATGTGCCGGTGATTTGTTTTTGTTCTCATATGGATACCGCGCCCGATGTTAGTGGAACTGGGGTTAAGCCCATCGTTCATTCTAACTATGACGGTTCACCCATCATCCTGCCCGATGATCCATCGCAGGTGCTGACAATTGAGCTGCATCCTTACTTAAAAGAGAAGATCGGGGACGACATCATTACTGCATCCGGAACAACCCTTCTTGGCGCAGACGACAAGGCAGGCGTAGCCATCATTATGGATCTCGCGCATTTCCTTCTGACGCATCCTGACATTAAACATGGCCGCATCAGGATCCTGTTTACACCGGATGAAGAAGTGGGCCGTGGGGTTGAGAAACTGGATATGGAGAAACTGGGTGCCGATTATGGCTACACCCTGGATGGAAGCGAAGCAGGCTCTTTTGAAGACGAGACGTTTTCTGCAGACGGCTGCATCGTGACCTTTGAAGGGGTAAGTGCACACCCGGGCACAGCCAAGGGGAAAATGATCAACGCCGTGAAGCTAGCGGCGGCCTTCGTTGATGCGTTACCGAAAGGTGCGTTTTCCCCGGAGACCACAGAAGGACGTGAAGGATTTGTACATCCGTTGCACATCAGTGGCTCTGCTGAACAAGCAAAAGTTGAATTCATTATTCGTGATTTTGAAACGCAGAAATTGAATGATC
Source organism: Sphingobacteriales bacterium (assembly GCA_004294195.1). Taxonomy (GTDB): domain Bacteria; phylum Bacteroidota; class Bacteroidia; order Chitinophagales; family Chitinophagaceae; genus Pollutibacter. Next base: position 18,258 of record REAQ01000265.1, read on the forward strand.
ATGCTGCATTCCTGAAGCAACTGGCACAGGAGATTGCCGATGAATATCCTGGAGCAAAAGTTTCTGTAGATGTGAAGCAACAGTATCGCAACATGAAAGAGGTGCTGGATCTTCATCCTAAGGTTGGCGCCTACGCGAAAGAAGCGATTCATCGGGCCGGATTAACCATCCGTCAGCACCCGGTCCGCGGGGGTACAGACGGATCCCGTTTGTCGTTTATGGGATTGCCTTGTCCAAATATATTCACCGGTGAAATGGCATTGCATTCGAGACATGAATTTGTGAGTGTTCAAGACATGCAGAAATCAGTGGAAACGCTTGTGCATTTGGTGCAGATTTGGGAAGAAAATGCTTAGGTTGAAGGTTGAAGCGTTGCCGCTCTTCAACCTCCAACCTTCAACCTCCAACCTGTAACTCAAGTAGCGCTCATTTCTAAATGATCTATTGGCTCTTTCCAGATCCGCATATACCAGTATACAGGGAATGCCAGCACATTGCCTAAAAGGAAGAGGATGATCCAAAGTAACTTCTCCTCTGTGTTGACATTGCTGTTGACCACTAGTATAATGTAATAGACCAACAGGCCGAAGGATACAATACCCATTGCAAGCATCAGCACAAACAGCCAGAACATGCTGGAGAAAAGGGGCATAGGTTGGTTTTCATTGCCGTACAGGATCACGTCTTTAACCAGTAACCCAAAGGCTACCATGTATGCGATGACAAGGGCGATGGGCAAAAAGGTAAAGATGCCCAGCCAGATTTTGCTTCCTTTTGCCATAAGCCGTGATTTTCATTAAGATAAACAATTCTGCTGATGAACTAACCCCGAGGGCTACCTTTTTTATGAAGCGGTTAACTATTGTGTGCTTACATTTGCTCAAACTGTTTTTCATGCCTGGTTGGTTGTTGCAATCCACTCCTTTGACATCTTCCGCAGACACTTTGCAGTCGGGCACCCAAGCCATCGCTGCCTCTCCTAAGGAAATGCATCTTTGGGATATCCTGGTATCAGGCGGACCGATCATGATACCTTTGGCCCTGCTTCTGGTGGCTGCTATTTTCTTTATGGTGGAACGATGGATCGCGATCAAGCGGGCATCAAAAATTGATGAAAATTTCATGGGGATCATCCGTGATCATATCATGAATGGAAATATTGCTGCAGCAAAATCACAGGCAAAGAATACCAATAGTCCCATTGCGCGGATGATCTACAAAGGTATTCAACGCATCGGTAAACCCATCGATGCTATCGAACGGAGCATGGAGTCTGTGGCCCAGCTTGAAATGTATGCGTTGGAACGCAACCTGAACGTGCTTTCTGTGATCTCCCGCGCCGCACCAATCTTTGGTTTTATTGGTACACTCGCTGGTCTAATGCAGCTTTTCTTCAATATCAACGCTACGGGTGAATTTGTGCTTAATACCATTGCAGGTGGTTTGTATGTAAAGATTGTTACTTCATTGACCGGTTTGCTGATTGGCCTCGTGGCCTACCTTGGGTATAGCTACCTTATGGCGCAGACGGATAAAGCGGCCAACCGGATGGAAGTGGCCGCAGCAGATTTCCTGGACGTATTGCAGGAACCAACTCATTAACACATGCAGATCCGAAAAAAGCATAGGGGAGAAGCCGAAGTATTTACGGATGCATTGAATGACATCCTGTTCATCCTACTTATGTTCTTCCTCATTGTATCTACCCTTGCCAATCCCAATGTAATCAAGCTATCGCAACCCAAGTCGAAGAGCGATACCAAGGCAAAACAAAATGTGGTAGTATCCATTGATGCCAACCTGATGTACTACGTAGGTACTAATAAAGTAGGTATTGACTCGCTGCGTGCCGCGTTGTTACCCGCTATTCAGAAGGAGAAGACAGATATACCCACCGTGGTGATCAATGCGGATAAGAATGTACCTATTGACAATGTGGTTGCGGTGATGCGGGTGGCGAGGGAATTGGGTGCGAGAACGGTGCTATCTGTTGAGAAGAATTAGACATGGTTAATGCGGCAATGCGGAAATGCGGTAATGCGACAATGAAGGAAGCGCGGCCGTGCGTTGCCGGCGTGCGCAGAACCACCCGGAGTGACTGCCGGCGCGCCGCAACGCAGGGCGCGCCTTCCTAAATTGCCGCATTACCGCATTGTCAAATTACCGCATTAATCTCACCATCCTCTCATTCCCCCCCAGATCCTTCCTGACCTCTGCCCTGTATCCACTGCCCTGACCCAATCCTGCCACTTGCTGCGCCAGTTGGTAATGGGTTTCAAAAAAAAATTCGGTTACGCCATACCGTGAGCCGTAACCTATGATCGCGCGGTAGAATTTCAAGGCATCATGATCAGGCACAAACAAAGCTACATGTGGTTCATGATCCACCACGTGTGCTGCCATCGTATCCTTATCGCTAAATGGTATGTAGGGCGGATTGCTGATAATGACTGTTGGGTGATCCAGTAGTTCCTGTACAGAAAGATCCAGGAAATCTCCCTCCACCCAATGCACACGTGCATTCAGCCGCGTTGCATTTTCCTTCGCCACCGCAAGAGCATTGGCACTTACATCCATGCTTGTGACGGAAGCCTCCGGACGTTGTTTGCTGATGACGATGGGTATGCAACCGGAGCCTGAACCAATATCAAGGATCCTGGCCTCTTTGGGGGCTGTTTCCAGCAGCCATTGCACAAGTTCTTCGGTCTCCGGCCTGGGAATGAGGACGTGATGGTTCACTGAAAACTGCAGGCCCATAAACATGGCATAGCCCAACACGTATTGCATCGGAACGCCTGCCTGAAGTTGTTGGCTGGACCGTTCAAAAATCTCCGTTTGTTCTTCGGTTAGTTCCGGATCACGGAGCAACCGGTCTGCCCTGGTGGTTCCCGTAAGGTCTTCAACTACCCATTGCGCAATAGCCGATGCTTCCCGTTCTTCATACAGATGGCGGATCTGATCCCTCAGTAGTTGCTGTGCTGCATTGGCCGTCATCCTGCAAACATAAATATTACATTAGATTTGCGGCGGTATGAATAGGGATACTGCCTTTATGTTGCGTTGTGTGGAACTGGCCCGCAAAGGAGCTGGCCATGTTGCACCCAACCCCATGGTTGGTGCCGTGCTGGTGCATGGGCAGCGCATCATCGGAGAAGGTTGGCACCAACAATATGGCGAGGCGCATGCAGAAGTGAACTGTATCAAAACTGTTGCCCCGCAAGATCAGGCATTGATACCGGAAGCAACGATGTATGTATCACTGGAGCCCTGTGCTCACTTTGGTAAAACACCACCTTGTGCAGACCTGATCATCGCGCATCAGATCCCCCGTGTGGTGATCGGGAGCCAGGATCCATTCCCTGATGTTAATGGAAAAGGTATCGCAAAACTCCGGGCCGCTGGCGTAGACGTAGTAACGGGTATTGCCTCAGAAGCATGTGAGGAATTGAATCACCGATTTTTCACCTTCCATCGCCACCATCGTCCCTATGTGATCCTGAAATGGGCGATGTCTGCAAATGGGAAAATGGCCGCCAACGGCGACGAGCGGCTGCTTATCAGCAATGACCTCAGCAACAGATTGGTTCATCAATGGCGCAGTGAAGAAGCAGCCATCCTCGTGGGCTCCAGAACCGCCTTACTGGACAATCCATCCCTCACCAATAGACTGTGGACGGGACGGCATCCGATCCGCCTGGTGGTGGACATTGATCTTTCCCTGCCCGCACACCTGCATGTTTTTGATGGCCAAACGCCCACCATCGTTTTCAATACCCTGAAACATGATATGAACGACGCTTTGAAGTTTTATCAGGTGACTGGCGATGTGGATCTGGTTAACCAGATCCTGCATGCTTTGTATGTACTGAAGATCCAGAGTGTGCTGGTGGAAGGCGGCGCAAAAACCCTGCAGGCATTTCTGGGCCAAAACTGCTGGGACGAGATCAGGGTGATCACCAATACAACCCTTCATGTGGATCAGGGACTGCAGGCTCCCGCAGTGCCCGCTTCTGGCAAAAAAGAAACCCTTACATTGTTGAACGATTTGGTGACCATATATTATCCCTCATGATTTATTTGATCCTAACCATTGTATTTACCTCTTGCCTTACCCTTGCGTTCAAAGTGCTGGGGAAGTACCAGATTTCTTCTTTACAGGCCATCGTCTTTAACTATATCACCTGTGTGGTCATCGGCTCTTTTATGAATAAGGGTTATCCCGTGGATGCCATTACACAACAGGTTCCCTGGCTATGGTGGGCCATCGTGATGGGGGTGTTTTTCATTGTGCTGTTCAATGTTATCGCATTTACCTCCATCAATCTGGGTGTTGCTGTGGCGTCCGTAGCGTTTAAGTTATCTCTTGTGATACCTTTCCTGTTCACCATATTTTTCTATGGCGAGTCGTCTACCTGGATGAAATGGGCCGGTGTGATCATAGCGCTTGCGGCAGTAGTGATGACGAGTTGGCCACATAAAGAGATCGAAGGATCTTCACTTAAATCGGCACATGGATGGATCCTAGCCGTGCCCGCTGCCTTGTTTATTGGTAGTGGCGTGCTGGATGCGATTGTAGCACATGTAGATAAAGCTTTTCTCAATGAAACCAACAAGGACAGTTTTTTCATCGTTGCTTTTTCCATAGCCGCACTGCTGGGCGGGTTGTATTTGATCTATCGATTGGTAACAGGGAAAGAGCGTTTTGACCCACGTTCCATCATCGGCGGGATCTGCATCGGCTTTCCCAATTATTTCTCTGTATGGTGCCTCATCAAAGTGCTTGGGGAGTACGAAGGCAACAGTTCTGCAATCTTCCCCATTGTTAATATTGGCATTGTACTCTTCAGCACCCTCGTTGCCTTTTTTGCCTTTCGTGAGAAATTGTCGAAACTCAACTGGGCCGGTATTGCATTGGCCGTTGCGGCGATCCTGTTAATGGCTTGGGGCTGATGGCGGGGTTTCGTTTTCATACCATTGATACAGAAGGGCGTTCCGACTTCCGGGACAGGGGATCTAAATTTTTCGGTTATGCGTATCCGGTAGATACGCCTGAGGACTGCAAGCTGCGTTTGCAAGCGTTGAAGAAAGAGCATCCCAAAGCCTCCCATTTTTGTTTGGCCTGGCGAATGGGGCCGGATGGGGAACAGCATCGGGTAAGTGATGATGGAGAGCCTTCGGGTTCTGCAGGCAAGCCTATTGAGGGGCAGATCCTTAGCAGCGGATTGACCAATGTGATGGTTGTGGTGGTACGATATTTTGGCGGTTCTTTACTGGGTGTTCCGGGGTTGATCAACGCATATAAAACGGCAGCTGCTGAGGCCATTGCGCAGTGTACCATTGTGGAAAAAAATGTGGAGTACCTTTGTTGTTGTTCGTGAAAATAAAAAGGGGAAAATTACCGCGGTCCGCAATATGCTTCCGTCAAAGCTGTAACCAAAGTAATTTCATTGAGTGAGAAGATGAAAAACAAATTTCTATCCATCAAGGCAAGATCGTGATGACGGGCGGAAAGTATGGGGGCACCCCAACCGGAGTTTATTTACAGCAATGATGTGTGGACACTAGAAAGAAAAAAATAGTCATCAATAAATCCGCCATGAAAACAACGGGCTACTCAGGCACACCCCTCGCCAGGAAATTAGGAATAAAGGAAGGCTTCAAAATCCGGTTGGTCGATCAACCTGATTATTACTTTAACCTTTTTACTGATCTGCCGGAAACGCTTACCATCTTAAAGGACAAAAAGACAAAGAAGAACCTCATCCATTA
>REAQ01000067.1 GCA_004294195.1 Sphingobacteriales bacterium
CCATCGTGGCCAGCGTGATGATGATCATTCCGGTCGTTTCCACGGCCATCAACCATCACTTCACGATGGCCGGTCACTTCGGGAAGCTGAAGTACAGCCCCACCCTGCGGTTCATCGTCTTTGGCGCGATGAGCTATACCGTTTCGAGCCTCCAGGGTGTGCTCAGTGCGGTTCGCTGGTTCAGTGAGACGGCGCACTTCACTCACCACCTGGTTACACAGGCGCAAGCGACCGTCATACATCGTCATTAATATTCCTTCTATTTCCAACGCAGTGTTTAGTCTGCTTTGAACGATCTTGATGGTGTTCAGCAATTTGCCGAGACCTTCCAGGGCAAAAAATTCTGCCTGCACAGGCACCACTACGGAATCAGCGGCCACCAATGCATTCACCGTGATAAGACCAAGGGATGGAGAACAATCGATGACGATGAAATCATAATCGTCCTTCACTTCTTGCAAAATATTTTTAAGCACTGTTTCCCGTTGGGGATAGTTGATCATTTCAATCTCAGCACCTACGAGGTCAATATGTGAGGGGAGAAGAAACAAATTCGGGATGTCCGTCTTCAGCACAACGTCTTTCGCAATCGTCTGGTTCACCATACAATCGTAGAGACTCTGTTGCACATTGTGCAGATCGAAGCCTACACCGGTGGTGCTGTTGGCCTGGGGGTCAGCGTCAACCAGCAAGGTCTTGAATTCCAGGACGGCCAGACTGGCAGCCAGGTTAATGGCTGTGGTGGTTTTCCCTACTCCTCCTTTCTGATTGGCTATGCCGATAGTACGAACCATGCGTTCTTGAATTATTTGATATTGATCGTTTCGCCGATGTCTGGCAACAATAGTTGGATCCGTTTCTCTTTGAAAGCTTCTTTTGCTTGTTCTTTGCTGATCCGGATGAATCCGAAGGTGTCATAATGAACCCCCACCACCTGCTTGCACTGCACCATTTCTGCGGCAGATGCTGCATCTGCGGCATCCATCGTGAAATTGTCGCCAATGGGCATCACTGCAAAATCCAGCTTCGCCCAGCTGGGGATCAGTTGCATATCGAGGGTAAGGGCCGTATCGCCCGCGTAATAAAAATGGCCATCGTCACTGGTCACCACAAAGCCCATCGGGTTGCCACCGTAAGATCCGTCCGGTAAACTGGCGCTGTGTTGGGCCACCACGCATTTAACCTGCCCGAAATCAAAACTGGCCTTTCCGCCCGTGTTCATGGGGTGCACATTGGTGACACCTTGCTTGCCCAGCCACTCATACACCTCCCAGTTAGCAATCACCTTTGCGCCGGTACGGGAGGCAATGGCCACCGCGTCGGCGATATGATCTGTGTGCCCATGAGAGATCAGGATGAAGTCTGCTGGGATACCTTGCACATCAATGCCTGTTGCCAGTGGATTGTGGCTGATGAAGGGGTCGAACAAAAGGGTCTTTCCCTTGATCTCCACACTGAAACAGGAATGGCCATAATAAGTAAACAGCATGAAAAAAAGCGTGGTTTTTGTCAGAATGGCAAATTTAGTCCTTCGGCACCATTTTAGGGGAACAATATATCCAGATAGCTGTTAAAAGTCTATTCAACATGAAGTATACAATCATTTCCGGCACCAATAGGTCCGGCAGCAATACCCTGAAAGTGGCCAAACAATATCAGGAGCTCTTGAAGAACAAGGGGGTGGAAGCCACAGTGGTTAGTCTCGAGGGAGTAGATTTAAACCAGAAAACCCCTGATTGGGCCGTTGTGGAGCGGGAAGTGCTGGTTCCTACCGATAAGTTCATATTCATTTTACCTGAATATAATGGCAGCTTTCCCGGCGCACTGAAAACGGTAATCGATATAAGTGATCACCGGAAAATATGGCCAGGTAAGAAAGCCTTGCTTACGGGCATATCTACCGGAAGGGCCGGCAACCTCCGCGGAATGGATCACCTCACCGGTGCGCTTAACTATCTACAGATGTATGTTCACCCCAACAAATTGCCGATTTCATCAGTAGATAAACTACTCAACGGAATTGGGGAGATCACTGATCAACCTACATTAAGTGCCATTGACCAGCAATTGATAATTATCGACCTGCTCCAGATCTGAGTTTTGTTTGCATGTCAACCAACTTGAAATACAGTTGCTGGCCTGCTCTTAGCTGCGCCAGTTTGGATAAGTGGGCGGAAATAACATGAGCCACTCTTGGGTAACCGCCTGTTGTTTGATGGTCAGCCATCAGGATAATCAATTGCCCATTTGGCAACAGCTGTACGGTACCAAAATTAACGGCCGATGAAATTACTTCCGGATGATTGATAACTGGCACTGGTTCTCCACTTAAGAGATAGCCCATTCTGTCTGATTGATTTGAAATAGTAAAAGACTGATAAAACTGCTGCTCCTTTGCTTCTTCCGTTAGCCATTCCCATTCTATACCTGGTAGTACATATATTTCATTAGGCTTTGCCGTATCTCCCCAGTTTGGATTAGCTATCCAGGGCAACTGTTTAAACTCCTGTTCGTATACTTTTTTTGAAAAATCTTTTTTGTTGAATAGGGTAATATGTTGGTCTTTTTGTAAGGATGTTCCACTCAAGCCGCCTGATTTTAATTTTAAATGTGTGCTTGCACTACCCAGCCATTTATCCAGTTGCATTCCACCATGAATGGCCAGGTACACTCTTGCCCCCTTTTGATGACGATGAAACTGAAGAATGGCAAATCGGTTTACCAGTATAGGTTGATTGATTTGAATAGCATCACCATTAATAGTAGCTGTAAATTCGGCTCCGGTAATGGCGATCAAAGCAGCTTCTTCAAAGAAAAAAGACGAGGCAGGAAAATGAAGTTCTAAAACTGCTTCGTTTAGTACGTTTCCTACTAAGCAATTTGCCAGCATGGCAGCATACCTATCCATCACACCAGTGGGATTAATACCCAGGTGCTGCCAACCGTACCGGCCAGCATCCTGCACAGAATCTAATACACCAACTTTAATAACTCTCAAACTCATGTTTGCTTATTGCTTTAAACTGTACGCTATCACCTATTTTAAAATAAACCGGGTCTTCTTTTGTTTTATCAAAAATTGTAACCGGCGTTCTGCCAATGATCTGCCAGCCACCGGGTGAGGCTAGTGGGTAAATGCCTGTTTGACTTCCCGCTATACCCACACTACCAGGTTGCACTATTGAAGGTTGTTGTTTACGTCCCATGCGTATTCGTTCATCTAATTCGCCCATAAAAACAAAAAAGAGAAAAAAACCGATCATATACACCCGGTAATGTTTGCTGGTATGTATTGCAA
>REAQ01000266.1 GCA_004294195.1 Sphingobacteriales bacterium
GCCATTCTGTTCAGAGACGGCATATACATATTTTTGATCCGGCGATACGACGAGGTAAGAGGGATTCACGATATTCCTGGTAACAGATACACGCGTAGCTTCTCCTGTTTTCAAGTTGAAGTCATATATGTAAATACCTTCGCTTTTACCTGAGGTATAAGTACCAATGGCAAGACGATAGTTTTCCTGCGACAGTGAACTCAATACAGTAAGACAGAGCAATAACGAGGATACGTATTTCATACATTTATCTTTTAGGAGGCGATGGTCAGAAGTTTAAAATCCTGATCCAGGATTCAATTCGGTCTTTCATCACTTCGTCCGAAATCGGTTCAGGGTGAAAAGACTGGCCAATCACTTTTTCATACAGCTCGATGTATCGTTGGGAGATGGTGTAAATCCAGTCCTCGTCCATAGCCGGTACCGCTTGCCCTTCTTTACCCATGAAATTGTGAGCGATCAGCCATTCTCTGACAAACTCTTTACTCAATTGTTTTTGTTTCTGACCGGCCTGCTGTCTTTCATCAAAACCATCGGCATAAAAATAACGGGAGGAATCAGGTGTATGTACTTCGTCCATCAGGCAGATCTCGTTATTCAACAGTCCAAACTCATATTTGGTATCTGCCAGGATCAAACCGCGTGAAGAAGCAATTTGGCGACCCCGCTCAAACAATGCCAATGCATATTGACATAGTTGGTCCCATTCTGCCACGGTTGCGAGACCCTGCGCAATGATCACTTCAGCAGAAATATCCTCATCATGACCGGCTACCGCCTTGGTGGAGGGGGTGATGATGGGATGGGGGAAAAAGTCATTTTCTTTCAGACCGGATGGCATTTTAACCCCGCAAAGGATGTTCGTTTGCTGATATGTTCTCCAGGCGTGACCTACCAGGTTTCCCCTGACCACCATTTCAATTTTAAACGGTTTGCATTTCAGTCCGGCAGAAACATTGGGTGCGGGCGTAGCCATCAGCCAATTTGGACAAATATCGCGGGTAGCTCCAAGCATGTACGCAGCAATCTGGTTTAAAACCTGCCCCTTAAACGGGATCGGCTTGGGGAGGATCACATCAAAAGCCGAGATTCTATCACTGGCTACCATCACCAGATGATCAGGGCCGATGCCATAAACATCCCTTACTTTTCCCCTATAGAATGAAGTTTGATGCGGAAATTCAAATGCGCTCATGCCGCTAAAGTAAATCCAACCCGGCACTCAACCAATTTCTCAACTTGCTGTTGTTTAATTTTTTTTGGCATAAGGTTAACTATTCCTATTTTGCCCAATAATTTTCAACCCAACTGAATTAAAAAGACTGCGTATGAAACGACTTGGCAACATGCTGGTTCTGCTGGTGTTGGTCATGTACTCTTCGGTTGCTTTTGCTCAATCCAATGTAATTAATGGTAAAGTGAGGACAGGTTCCAGTGCTACTCTTGGAAAACTTTCCGTTACTATTAAGGGTACCCAAATCGGTACTACTACTGATGACAATGGCAATTTTGCACTGAGTGTACCCTCCAACACAAAGTATCCATTCACGCTGGTAATCTCCGGCGTAGGTATCGCTACCCAAGAGGTGGCAGTTAAATCCATAACAGATGTAATTGATGTAGATGTGGTAGGCACATCTACTTTATCAGAGGAGATTGTGGTTTCTGCCACCAGGACCCAAACGAGGGCACTGGAGTCTCCCGTGACTATCGAAAGGATAGGGATCAATGCTCTCCGTCAGGCACCTGCAGCCAGTTATTATGATGTAATTGGTAACGTTAAGGGTGTAGATCTGGTAGCATCCAGTCTTACTTTCAAAACAGTTACAACCCGTGGTTTTGCCGGTTCAGGTAACACCCGTTTCAACCAGCTTGTTGACGGTATGGATAACCAAGCTCCGGGTCTCAACTTCTCCGTAGGTGCTATTGTAGGTATCACCGAATTGGATGTGGAGAGCATGGAACTGCTTCCTGGTGCCTCTTCGGCGCTTTATGGCCCCGGAGGCATGAACGGAACTTTGCTGATCAACAGCAAGAATCCTTTCAAATTTGAAGGATTTTCTTTCCAGTCCAAAGTGGGGATCATGCACGTTGACAATAAGCACCGCGCGTCCTCGCCTTATTATAATTTTGCAGCTCGTTGGGGTCAAAAGATTTCTGAAAGGTTTGCCTTCAAAGTTACCGGTGAATTCATTCAGGCACAAGACTGGCTGGCTGATGACCAACGTAACTATACCCGTCCTTCTGCAGCAAATGGCTTAACTGTTGGGCAGATCGTTCCCGGAACCCGTGACACGGATCCTGCATACAACGGAGCGAATGCTTATGGCGATGAGACCCTGCTGGATCCGGGTACCAATACCTTCATCCTGAATTCTATAAAGGCACAAGCGCCATTTTTGGGAAATACGATTGATGGCATCATTGCAGCCGGTGTACCAGGCTTGTCCAGGACAGGTTTCAGGGAAGGACAGGTAGTAGATCCTAATACGATCAACTTCAAGGTTACTGGTTCTCTGCATTATAAAGTTTCCAGCAACACGGAATTGATTGTGGCTGGCTATTGGGGAACAGGTAATACGGTTTATACTGGTTCAGACAGGTACTCTTTGAAAGACCTGAAAATGGGTCAATATAAAGTAGAGCTGAACAGCAAAAACTGGCTGATCAGGGCTTATACAACCCAGGAAAACGCTGGGCAGTCATACAACCTGACTGCCGCCTCAAGGATTTTCAACGAAACAGTTAAAGGAACGGCAACCTGGGCACCGCAATACTGGCAAGCCTATGTTAATGGCACATTGAACGGCCTTGCTTCAAATGATGCCCACAATGCCGCCAGAGCTATCGCGGATGCAGGTACGCCCCAACCCGGTACTGCTGCCTACAATGCGATCTATGACAAGATCAGAAGTACACCCATTAGCCAAGGCGGGGCCCTGTTTCTGGACAAGTCTGATCTATATGCCATTGAAGGTCAGTACAACCTCAGTCAGTGGACAGGTAAGGTGGGCGATGTGCTGATCGGCGGTAACTTCCGTCGTTTTGTGCTGAACTCCCAGGGTACACTGTTCATTGACACTGCCGGCACCATTCCCATCGATGAGTGGGGTGCGTACGTTCAATTGGGTCGGAATATCGGAGAAAGGGTAAGGTTGAACGTTTCTGGACGTTATGATAAAAATCAAAACTTTGAAGGTCGTTTTACCCCAAGGGCAACGGCCGTAATCAAAGTAGCGAAAAACAACAACGTAAGGGTATCTTATCAGACAGCCTATCGTTTCCCATCAACGCAACAGCAATACATTCGTTTGGGTGTAGGTGGTGGTGAGACGTTGATCGGTGGCTTGCCTGTGTTTAGTCAGATCTATAATTTTAGTGGAAATCCTCCATATGATTTGCCTCTTGGTACCACACCAAAGCAGTCTACTTTTGAAACTTTCAAACCTGAAAGTGTTCAATCCATTGAAGTGGGTTACAAGGGTCTGTTGTCAAAAGACCGGTTGTTGATTGATGCCTACGGTTACTTTGGTCAGTATACCAATTTCATAGTAAGAAGGGCAGTTGGTCAGAAGATTGTTCCATCTGGTCCTGTTACTGCTTCAAACCTTCGCACGCTTTCCATTCCTGTGAATACAACAGCGAAGGTTAAGACTTATGGTGCCGGTTTAACTATTGAGTATAGGCTGAACAGAGGTTACTTTGTAAACTTCAATGCTTCTACGGATGTGCTACAAGATGTTCCAGAAGATTTTGTTGCATTCTTTAATGCTCCCAGGTACAGGTACAACATAATCTTTGGTAATAATTCCATCGGACCTAAAAAACGCGTCTCTTTCAACATAGCTTACAGGTGGCAGGATGCTTTTGACTATGAAAGTGATTTCGTTTCCGGAACGGTACCTGCTTTCCATAACCTGGATGCTCAGGTAAGTTATAAACTGCCGGCGATACGTTCACTGATTGGCATTGGTGCAAACAATTTGTTGAATCAATACTATATCACAGCAATGGGTAACCCATCCATTGGTGGATTGTACTACGTTCGTTTTGCGTATAACATTTTCTAAACCGGAGTGAAAACAGAAATGATCATGAAAAAATTTCATATAAAGAATATCATGCTGGCCACCATGGCCACAGGGTTATTAATGACATCTTGTAACAAAGACGTTCCGGATCCGGAACCACTGCCAACGCCGGAAATTCCCACAGGAAACTCTATTGGGCAGGTGATCACTAATGACACTACTTATTCATACTTGTTAGCCGCTGTTAACCGTGCTGGTATGGCGGATGCATTGTTTACGCAAACACAGACCTTTACCGTTTTTGCACCGAACAATGCGGCTTTTCGGGCATCTGGTATCCCAAGTATTGCAGTGATCAATTCGCTGCCTGTCAGCACCCTGACGCCCTTGATCCAGTACCATGTATTGGGTGGCAAGGTGCCAGCTGCCGGCATTCCTGAGGCTTTTCCAAACCTGCAGGCGTTAACCCTGTTTTCTCCTCCCGGTTCTCCCGCACCTTTTGTCAGGTTTTCTAACTTCCCTTCAAGAAGGGGTACTCAGGCATGGGTGAATAACATTCCGGTGACACAGGCAGACATCCAGGCATCCAATGGAGTGATCCATAGTGTAGCAAGGGTTGTTTCTCCGCCATCACAAACGCTGTCTGCCCTGATCAATGCAGATACCACCCTTACTTTTTTAAGGGCTGCAATTACGCGTGCTGACTCTGGTCAAACCGGTTTGAACAGACTTGATTCAGTGATGAATCTGCCTATCGGTCCAAACCTGACTATTTTTGCACCAACAAATGATGCATTCAGGGCTTTGTTACCTGCACTGGGTTTACCCCCAACTACTGGTGCATTTAACTTTCTGCCTGTGCAGACAGTGAGAGCAATTGTTAGCTATCACGGACTGGGTACAAGAGTATTCTCTCCCAATATTCCTGCATCCAACCTTGCTGTGCCAACGCTTCTGACAGCAGCGGTTCCCGGTACTACTTTAACCCTGAATTCTACTACGGGTGTGAAGGGATTGGCCAACGCTACTCCTGCCGGTTTCGTTGCCGTTGACAGGCATGCGATCAACGGCACTTTGCATGTAGTTAACCAAGTACTTCGTTTCCAATAAAGGTTAAGAGACAATAGCATAAAAAAAGCCGATCAATTGATCGGCTTTTTTTATACGTTGAATCTGAAATGCATGATGTCCCCATCCTCCACAAGGTAGTCCTTACCCTGCACGGCAAGTTTACCATTATCCCTGCAAGCAGCCTCTGATTCATATTGCACAAAGTCTGTGTACTTGATTACTTCAGCGCGAATAAACCCTTTTTCAAAATCAGTATGGATAACACCTGCTGCCTGTGGAGCAAGCATGCCCTTTGTTATGGTCCATGCTCTTACTTCCTGAACGCCAGCAGTAAAGTAGGTAGCCAGGTTTAATAGTTTATACGTGGATTTGATCAATCGGGCTACACCGCTTTCAGACAGCCCCATATCTTCAAGGAACATCTGCCTGTCGTCAAAACTTTCCATCACCGCAATTTCACTTTCAATCTCAGCTGAAATAAAGATGATCTCCGCTTTTTCATTTTTCACTGTCTCCATCACTGCCTGTGTATGAACGTTGCCCTTCACCACACTTTTCTCATCTACATTACACACATAGAGTACAGGTTTCAAGGTCAGCAAAAATAAATCAGCAAGATGCTTTTCCTTATCTTCTGGTGTCACCTCAAAAGCCCGCGCATTTTTACCCTGTTCCAGGTGGACCTTTAATCCTTTCAAAACTTCGTGCCCGTGCTGGATATCTCTGTCGCCCGTCTTTAACATCTTCTCCATCTTCTGTAGTTTCTTATCAACACTATCCAGATCTTTCAGTTGAAGCTCGGTGTCAATTACTTCCTTATCACGTACCGGGTTAACATTACCGTCCACATGGATCACATTGTCATCATCAAAACAGCGCAGTACATGGATGATGGCATCTGTGGCCCGGATATTACCCAGGAACTGGTTGCCCAGCCCTTCGCCCTTGCTTGCACCCTTCACCAGACCCGCGATGTCAACGATCTCTACAGTTGTTGGCACCACCTTATTGGGCTTTACCAGCTTTTCCAGAATAATCAGTCGCTCATCAGGAACGGTGATTACACCGATGTTGGGTTCGATGGTGCAGAAGGGGAAGTTTGCTGCCTGCGCCTTTGCGTTGCTAAGCGCGTTGAAGAGGGTAGACTTACCTACATTCGGCAAACCAACGATACCAGCCTGTAATGCCATATTGCTTGCTATTTTTTTGAGGGTGCAAAGATAGGCTATTATGATTCAATTGCCGAGTGAAGGCGGGATTATGTAACTTGGGCCCAATCCGGTTATTATGACGCTTAGTTATATCTGGCTCGGCTTTTTCCTGATCGGCTTTGCCATTGCTTTTGTAAAATGGGCCTTCCTCAATGACCCGCTCATCTTTAAGGTGGTGGTAGACGGGATTTTCAAATCAGCAGGGGATAGCGTTGAGCTTTCTTTCAAATTGATCGGTATCATGACCCTCTTTCTCGGATTCATGAACATCGGAGAGAAAGCAGGTGCCATACGTTTTATGTCCAGGGTTGTAGGTCCATTTTTCTCGAGGCTGTTTCCGGAAGTGCCCCGCCAACATCCGGCGATGGGGCATATGATGATGAATTTTTCTGCAAATCTGTTGGGATTAGATAACGCCGCCACGCCATTCGGGTTAAAGGCAATGGAAAGCCTGCAGGAATTAAATCCCAAGAAAGATACGGCCAGCAATGCACAGATCATGTTTCTTGTTTTGCACGCCTCGGGACTCACCTTGATCCCAATCAGCATCATCGCCATGCGTGCAGCAGTAAAACCTTCCGCGGCCAATCCAACCGATATTTTCATACCCTGCATGATCGCCACTTTTGCAGCAACGGTAGCGGCTCTCTTGATCGTTTCATTTAAACAAAAGATCAATCTGCTGCAGCCAGTGATCCTCGGATGGATTCTGGGTATATCGGCCATCATCGGCGGATTGATCGCCTACATGAAGATTTTTCTTGACCAGGCAGGGATGGAGAAGTTTTCTGCTGTATTGAGCAATGGATTGATCTTACTGATTTTCCTGGCATTCCTCCTGGGTGCGTGGCGGAAAAGGATCAATATATTTGAAGCATTTATCGATGGGGCCAAGGGTGGATTTGAAGTGGCAGTGAGGATTATCCCATATCTCGTGGCGATGTTAGTAGCCATCAGCGTACTTCGTACTTCGGGCGCCTTTGATTTTATCCTGAACGGATTTTCTGCATTTTTCTCAGCACTCGGGTTCAATACAGATTTCGTGGCAGCCCTCCCAACAGCATTGATGAAACCTTTAAGTGGAAGTGGTTCACGAGGAATGATGATAGATGCGATGACTAAATATGGTGCAGATTCCTTCCCTGGAAGGCTCTCTGCCGTGTTTCAGGGATCCAGCGATACCACTTTTTATGTGATTGCAGTTTATTTTGGGGCAGTAAGTGTAAAAAACACCCGCTATTCAATCCCGGCAATGCTACTTGCCGATCTGGTGGGAATTATTACAGCGGTGATCGTGGCATATATGTTTTTTGGAAACCCCTGACGCATGCATAGAAAAAGAATTTTATTACTGGCCATCGTGATTATCTGCGTCACCGCTTGCAACAACCGGGATAAGAGCGCAGACGCAGTACCCGTCATCAGTGAAAAAAAACTTGATGGATACAAAGAGAATGATACCCTATCGTTGGAGGATGTTCCTGATGGATTGAAGCAGTGGCTGACATATTATCAGCGGTCAGACCAACAATTTACCCTAGGTAATTTCCGATATTCAGGTGTCAGCCTGCATTTCGACCAACTGCCCGATGCAACTGCAAAAGAAGATTCGGCGGTATTTGCCAGATACATTCGTTTTTCACCTGATCGTAACCGTTATATAGACTTGTTCAGCTATGATCATTTCCTTGACAATGGTGTTTTGGTAGGAGGGGATGCAGACCAGGAAGTGATCCTTGGAGACAAAGCAAATGGGACAAGAAAGCAACTCATGTTCAATACACCGGGGCGGCAGGCGGAATGGGCTGATTGGCTCAACACTAATAGTTTTCTGATCGGCCTTACCAGCACTAGTGAAGATGGGAAACGATGGGGAGCCCAGATCCTGTTGTTCCGGATCAAAGACTCCAGCTATAGCAATTTTGATCTCACCCATACCATGGCAATAGATTCAATGTCCTTTTCTCCAAAGACTTTTTCAGAAGTGTATACAGAAAAACTGCAGCAAAAATGAGTTTGTTTACAATCAGCCTTGACCATATCCGAATGTTTGCTTTTCATGGCATTCATAAAGAAGAAAGGATTGCCGGCGGTGAGTTTGATATTGATATGCAGGTAGTTTACAGGGCGGAGGGTGAAATCATTTCCATTGACCAAACGGTAGACTATACGGCTCTCTATGCTTTAGTGAAAGCGATCATGCAAGAACCCACACCCTTGCTTGAAACCGTTTGCCTGAAGATTGGAAGACAGGCGAAAACCCTTTTCCCAAAGATTACAGAAATTAACATATCCATAAGCAAAGTAAATCCTCCGGTTGGTAACTTTCAGGGGCAGTTAAAAGTGTCATGGTATAAGCAATTTGAATCATGAAGAAAATCTTTACCCTTATCGTCATTTGTTGTATCTGCTTCAATACCCAGGCGCAGGATGTCAACTATCTTTTGGCAGAAGGTGCACAGTTAGAAAAGGAAATGAAAGATGCTGAAGCGCTGAAAAAATACCAGGAAGCCTTACAGCTGTCGCCCACAGAAATTAAAGCACTGGCCAAAGCCAGTGAATTAAACACAATTATTGGGAACCGTCTCACAGACAAGAAATCAAGGCAGGAATATTTTGATGCTGCCACCACATTTGCGCAAACCGCTTTAAAGGTCAATGACCAGGATGCGGATGCAAACTATGTGATGGCACTTGCTTTATCCCGCTCTTCGGTAAACAGCGGGCTAAAGGAACGCATGGATGCGATCAAGGATATCCGGAAATACCTCGACAAATCACTGGCCACAGACTCTTTGTATTATAAGTCGCTGCACTTACTAGGAAAATGGAATGCAGATGTAACCGGTTACAGTGTGCCGGAAAAAGCAGCACTCAAAGTGGCTTTTGGCGGACTGCCGTCTACCAGTTATGCATCGGCCATTGAATGGATGGAAAAATGCCGGAGAAAAAATCCCAACTACCTGATCAATTATCTGGATCTGGCTAAAGCATATAAAGCTAACGGCCAGAGCGACAAGGCCATAGAGATCCTGAACCGGCTAGTTAAGCTTCCTCCCAAAACAGCAGACGATAATGGCTACAAAGCCGATGGTAAAAAATTACTGGAAAGCCTGTTGTAATTTGATAAATTGCGGATGTCTATTAAAACAATCGAGATGAAAAAACTGATTGCAGGAACTTTCCTGCTTTTCTTTTATGTGACGGTTGCGGCACAATCCACTTACAACCCCTATGATCTTTTCGCTCCTTCAACCTATCCGTACGGATCCAATATGATCCGTAATGGAGCAGGCGAGCCGGGGCCAGCGTATTGGCAAAACAGGGCAGAATATAAGATATCTGCTTCACTGGACGAAACTAAAAATGAAGTGAAAGGTTCGGTGGTTATGACCTACAGCAATAACAGTCCCCAAGCGCTATCATATCTGTGGCTGATACTGGAACAGAATCTGTTCAACCCATCCTCACGCGGTTTCGCTAAGCTACCCGCAAGTGGCAGGAGCCGTTATGGCAATAGCCAAAGTGAATTTCCGGGTGGTTTCAAGCTTGAACTGGTAAAAGTGATGGATGAGGCCGGAAAAGAACTTCCCCTGGATACGGTTGTAAATGACACCCGTATGCAGGTTCGTTTGGCCAAGGCACTGGCCTCAAAGGCTAAGATGCAGATTAGGATCGATTATAGTTATGTGGTTCCTGAACATGGCGCAGATCGTACCGGCTGGGTCAATACTGCTAAGGGACGAATCTTTTCTATGGCGCAATGGTATCCCCGGGTGTGTGTATATGATGATATAAGAGGCTGGAATGCAGATCCTTATCTTGGTCCGTCTGAATTTTATCTTGAATATGGGGATTTCGATGTCAGCATTACGGCTCCTTCTGATCACGTGGTGGTGGCATCGGGAGAATTGACCAATCCCCAGGATGTGCTGACGGCGGACCAACTGAAACGTTACCAGGAAGCCAAGGCCAGCATTAAGACTGTGGTGATTAAGAAACAGGAGGAGATCGGCAACCCGGCTGCAACGGTAAAAAAGCCTAGTCTCACCTGGAAATATAAGATCTTAAATGCCCGGGATTTTGCGTGGGCTAGTTCAAAAGCATTTATTTGGGATGGTGCAAAGATCAGCCTTCCCAGCGGCAAAGCTGCATTTGCGCAGTCGGCCTATCCCGTAGAATCTGCCACACCCAATGGATGGACGAGGAGCACTGAGTTTACACGGACCTCCATTGAAAATTATTCAAAGCGATGGCTTGAGTTTCCTTATCCTGCTGCGGTGAATGTAGCCTCCAATGTAAGTGGAATGGAGTATCCCGGTATTGTCTTTTGCGGTTGGAAAGACACGGGAGAGGATCTTTGGGGCGTAACGGACCATGAGTTTGGCCATACCTGGTTTCCGATGATTGTGGGAAGTAATGAGCGCAGATATGGATGGATGGACGAGGGGTTCAACACTTTTATAAACGAGATTTCTTCTGGCGATTTCAACAAGGGAGAATTTCAGCAAGCGCCTATGAATGGGCTGATGGCGGGGCGGAGAATGACTGGTCAGGAGGCCGAGAAAGTGTTTTTAACGCCTGATGGAATGCAGGAAGGCAATATTGGGATCAACCTCTATGCAAAACCAGGTTATGCGCTGTATTTGCTTAGAAGTCATATCCTGGGAGCAAAAAGGTTTGACTATGCTTTTAGGAAATATGTGGCGGATTGGGCTTATAAACACCCAACACCCTGGGATTTCTTCCGCAGCATTGAGAGCAGTACAGGTGAGGATCTGTACTGGTTTTGGAAGGGCATGATCCTCGAAAACTACAAACTGGACCAGGCCATTACAAATGTAGAAACTATTGAAGGCGGGGTAGTGGTCAGCTTGATGAATAAAGATCAGATGGCAATGCCGGTGATCCTCGAGGTAACAACGGCGTCCGGAAAGTTGATCCAAAAGATCCTCCCAATTGAGATCTGGCAGCATGACGCTACCTACGATGTCAGGATAAACACTACAGAGAAAGTAAGGAAGGTGGCTATTGACCCCGCCTTGGTGTATCCGGATGGCGTGAGGGAGAATAATGTCTGGCAAGGTTTGAAGTAGGGGAAGTTTTTAGGGTGAGGGTTTAGCTTAAGGCCTTCTAAATACTGCCCCTAAACCCTTACCCTAGCTAGGTTTGTTTTTCTCAGCAGATAGACCTAACTTCGCTGCCCAATTAACCCAAACGGTTCCAAAAGCGTTCCGCCTGTGCGGGGCCACCAGCAGGGTAATATGTAAAAGAAAAGCAATGCCAAAGGTTAAAACCCATTCGAGGGCAAAAAAGACTTTTAAAGTTTCCGCAACCGGAAAGATCATGTACAGGAAGCCTTACAGAGGTCACCTGCTGACCAAAAAAACCTCCAAACGTAAGCGTGCTTACAGAATTGAAGGTGAAGTCAATAAAGCCAACACCGATTTCGTAAAAAGGCTCCTCCGGTTGAAATAAACCCATCCATAAACTTTAAAAATCTTAAGATATGCCTCGTTCAAAAAATTCTGTAGCATCAAAAGCACGCAGAAAGCGCGTCCTCAAACAAGCCAAAGGTTTTTACGGTAAGCGTAAAAATGTTTATACCGTTGCCAAGAACGTTCTGGAGAAAGGTCTTCAGTATCGCTATGTGGGTCGTAAACTAAAAAAGCGTGAATATAGGGCCCTGTGGATCGTCAGGATCAATGCCGCTGTTCGCGAAGAAGGTTTGACCTACTCTGAGTTCATCAACAAGCTCAAAGTAAAGGGAATTGAACTGGACAGGAAGGTTCTGGCTGATCTGGCCATGAATGAGCCCGCCAGCTTCAAGAGCCTGGTTGCCTCTGTTAAATAAACAAGAACTTGACAATATAGAACCGGATATGACAACTTCATATCCGGTTTTTTCTTTTTATCCTATATTTTTGTTCCTTCAAACCCATTTCATTACCATAAATGACAAAATCGGCATTGAGCAACAATACTTATACTGACCTGGTAAAACAGACGTTCTATTTTCCCCAGGAAGGTTTCCATGTAGAGGACGGATACCTCCAGTTCAACGGCCTTGATATCAAATCTCTGATTACGAAGTACGGAACACCCCTGAAGATTTCTTACCTACCCAAAATTGGTATGCAGATCAACAAGGCGAAAGACATGTTTGCCAAGGCATTCAAAAAGCATAAGTATGAAGGTGATTACTTTTATTGCTATTGCACCAAAAGTTCCCATTTCTCATTTGTGGTTGAAGAAGCATTAAAGCATAACATCCACCTTGAAACATCATATGCTTATGACATAGAGATCATCAACAAACTCTATGAAAAGAAAAAGATCAACAAAGATATTTTCATCATCTGCAATGGTTATAAGCAACGTTCCTATACATCCCGTATCGCTAAGTTGCTGAACACCGGATTTAAGAATGTTGTTCCTGTGCTGGATAACAAGGAAGAACTCGATGCCTATAAACGCTCCGTAAAAGTTCCCTTCAAACTGGGCATCAGGGTTGCTGCAGAAGAAGAACCAACCTTCCCGTTCTATACGTCAAGGCTTGGGGTCAGGGCAAAAGATATCCTCGAGTTCTATGTAGATAATATCGAAGGTTATGAAGATAAGTTTCAGCTGAAGATGTTGCACATCTTTCTGAACAAAGGAATTAAGGATGATATCTACTATTGGTCTGAACTCAATAAGGTTGTGAACCTCTATTGCCAGTTGAAGAAAATCTGTCCTGAGCTTGACTCTATCAATATCGGTGGTGGATTTCCCATAAAGCACTCCCTCGGTTTTGAATATGATTATCAGTTTATGGTCAATGAGATCGTGGGTAATATCAAAAAAGCCTGTAAAAAGGCCAAGGTCAAAATGCCACACATTTATACAGAGTTTGGTAGTTACACCGTTGGCGAAAGCATGGCGCACATTTACAGTGTCATCGGTCAAAAAAATCAAAACGATAGAGAGACATGGTACATGATTGATTCATCGTTCATCACTACGCTACCTGATACATGGGGTATAGGGGAACGATTCCTGATGTTACCGGTGAACAAGTGGGAGAACGACTACCAACGGGTAGTGCTGGGAGGAATTACCTGTGACAGTCATGACTACTACGATTCAGAAGAACATATCAATGAGGTGTTTCTTCCCAAAGTTCATTCCAACGGGGAAACAGAAAAAGATAAAGAGCCGCTATACGTAGGATTCTTTCATACCGGTGCATACCAAGACCAGATCAGCGGTTATGGAGGTATCAAACATTGCCTGATTCCATCACCAAAACACGTGATCGTGGAAAGAGATAGAAATGGTAAACTGGTGGACTGGTTATACGCAAAAGAACAGACTTCACAGAGCATGTTGAAGATTCTCGGTTATATCAAATAAAGTGAAAAGTCAAAAATGGTTTTCAGAACATTGGCATGCAGGTTTTTGTTTGGAGCAGTGCTTGTAGTAAGTACCCAGTCAGTAATGGCTCAGACTGCCCAGGATTCCATCAAACAAACCGTGGATCGGATGTTCCTGGGAATGAAGAATGCGGATTCAGCGATGGTGGTTGGCGTTTTTCATCCTTCTGCCGTGTTGCAGACCATCGTTGGGGATGGAAGCATCCGCACACAAGGCTATACGGAAATGGGTACGGTGATAAAGAAACTGAGAGCCGGGCGATTGGATGAGAGAAT
>REAQ01000068.1 GCA_004294195.1 Sphingobacteriales bacterium
CCCTTTAAACCCAGTGAATCCGGATAACGCTTGCACCCTCCGTATTACCGCGGCTGCTGGCACGGAGTTAGCCGGTGCTTATTCCTCTGGTACTGTCAAATAGCTAAGAATAGCTGGTTTTCGCCCCAGAGAAAAGAAGTTTACAATCCAGAGGACCTTAATCCTTCACGCGGCATGGCTGGGTCAGACTTTCGTCCATTGCCCAATATTCCTTACTGCTGCCTCCCGTAGGAGTCGGGCCCGTGTCTCAGTGCCCGTGTGGCTGATCATGCTCTCACATCAGCTATTGATCGTAGGCTTGGTGGGCCGTTACCCCGCCAACTACCTAATCAACCGCACGCCCATCCGTTACCGCCGAAGCTTTGATATAAAAAGGATGCCCTCTCTATATAATATGTGGTATTAATCCAAGTTTCCCTGGGCTATGCCACAGTAACGGGAAGGTTGCGTACGTGTTACGCACCCGTTTGCCGGTCGCCAGCAGATGTATTGCTACACCCCTGCTGCCCCACGACTTGCATGTATTAAGCCTGCCGCTAGCGTTCATCCTGAGCCAGGATCAAACTCTCCATTGTAAATGAGTTTGAATTGACTTAGTAAATCAAATTCTAAATAATAATGCGACTCTTCTTACTTCTGTATTTTACTGCAGAATGTTATTGTTTCCCAACTTTCAAAGATCTTTTCAGCTTTTCGCTGTCCCCATTTTTTCGATGGGAGTGCAAAGGTAGCTGCTTTATTCATTCAAGCAAAATTTTTCTTGATTTTTTTTCAAGTTTTTTTTCGCCTTCGTAAACTTTTTTGTTTGACTTTTCTAAGAACTACCCGTTTGTTTTTCAAAGCGGGTTGCAAATATAGGACGAAATACATTCCTGCAAAATTATTTTTGAAAAAGTTTTTGCACACCTATAGCCGAAGATTGCATCAAAACCCCGCAAACACACTACACCACTGCGTTTCACGAAAATCGTACAATGTAAAGTTTAAATGTTTGTTGTTTAAGTTGAGTGCAACAGTCAATGCCCTGTGCCCAATGCCAAATGCCTTCCTCAATAGTTAACGCGCACCAAAAACAATCCGCGCGCTGGTGTACTGAAATCTGCCTTCGTACAGTCTTTTGCTTCGATGATTTTCCGGAAGCTTTCTTCACTGATTTTTCCCCTCCCTACCTGTAACATCGTACCCACCAGCCCCCGCACCATTCCCCGCAGAAAACGGTTGGCCCGCACATGATATACGTGACCGCCCGCATGGTGCTCCCAGTAACTCTCCTCAATCCTGCAGAAAAAGGTCCTCACCTGGGTGTTCCGCTTGGAAAAACTGGTGAAATCCTCGTACTCCTTCAATATGGCCGCCGCCCGGTTGAGCCCGTCCAAATCCAGCGGAAAGGGATAATACCAGGCCCTGTCTGCCTGAAATGGGTCCTTATCCCGGTACAAATGATAAGCATACTCCCTGCTTTTGGCATCAAACCGGCAATGGGCCTGGTCAGCCACAAGTCGTAGACTGCGGATCACCACGTCCGCCGGCAACATCGCATTAATATTGTAAAGAAAACGTTCGGGAATGGCTTCGGAATGATCAAAATGAAAGAAGTTCTGCAGGGCATGGACGCCCGTGTCGGTTCTACTGGAGCCAGTCAGGGCAACGGGCTGACGCAGATATACCGTCAACGCCTTCTCCACCACCTGCTGCACCGAAAGGGCATTCTCCTGCACCTGGAAGCCGCTGTAGGCTGTCCCCTTGTACATGACCTCCAGAAAATACCTCGGCATGCACTGGCTATTTAATAAGTGCTTTGAATTTGTTCAGGTACTCCTCATTATTGAGAAGTTTCTCCAGCCGGTGGAAATTGGCCGGGTCAAATATGTGAGGATAGGCCTGCTCAAACAGCGTCAACCGACCCTGGTCCGTTACAAATACATAACTCAGGTTCTGCAATTGTTCAACGGTATAACACTTGCTGCGCAGATCTTTCATGGCCGTTTCAACCATCTCTTCTTCTTTGGCAATGGTCAGCATCTTCTTGCGCAGATTCAGCACGTCCTTCTCCCTGGCCATCACTTTGCAATCTGTTCTTGGAAGCTTAGCGCCGCTCAATACCGCAAGTTCCGTTTTAGCTGGCGCTGCCTCAACCGGCGAATCATCAATGATCACCTGGATGGTATCCGGCGTCCCACCGCTGCGGTCTATATACGTTAACTGGTAACCCGTCCAGGTCTTCAGCTCACTGATCTTCACCACTTTTTGTGCCACATATTTCTCAGCAGGTTTTGCCTGCGGTGGCTCAACCTTCTCTTCTTTCTTGATGACAGGTTCTGTTACCACTGGTTCGGCTTTCTTTACAGCAACCTGTTCCTTTTCTGGTTCCGGCAACTTCTTCTCTGGCACCTCTTGTTTAGCGAGATCTGGTTGCACGGAAGGCATCAGTTCCGTCTTTGTATCTGCGGCAGTTACCACAGGAGGTGACACCACTGGTGGCTTCACCGTGGTCTTCGTCTCCGGCTTCTTGTCTTCCTTCACCGCAAAAGGTTTTTCTACTTTTACATCAACCTTAGGCGCAGGTGCAGAAACCCATACGGCAGATTGGACCAATGAGGTTTCCCTGATGCCAGGGTCACTGACTACAGAGGCCAATATCATGGAAAAAGGATCATCACTTAAGGTACCATAGGTTGGCGGCGCGTCTTTCTTCACCTCTATTCGTTTCCCCATGATCACTTCGAGACTTTGCATATCCAACAGTCCCCATCCCCTGTCAGCATAGTTCTTCAGCGTAAAGCCCCTGTCCTTCCCGCTGATCTCGATATTGAAGGAATACTCGGGATACTGATCTCGCGGAAATCCAATGATAAACTGATGGGTACCGGGTTGCAATTTGGGAAGGATGAGAAATCCTGTGGTGGAGGAAGAGATGACTTCCCCGGACTTCTTCATGTAAAATAGTTGCTGGTTTTCACCTTGAATATAGATGAAGTGATTATGCTGCGCACGCATGACTAACGGACTTGCCAGGAGTGTAAATAGGATTAGGACTCGCATACCTAAAGGTAAGAATTAGAAATTAGCAATTGGCAATTTGCAATTTACAATTGGCACTAGTTACTAGTCTTTAGTTACTAGACTAGTTACTAGTTTTTAAAGACTAGTGCCAATTGCTATTTGCTAATTGTTGGTTACCAGCTTCCGCCCGCGCCACCGCCGCCAAAGCTGCCGCCGCCGAAACCGCCAAAGCCGCCGC
>REAQ01000069.1 GCA_004294195.1 Sphingobacteriales bacterium
ATCCCACCCATGCTCCATGAAGTCCGCTGCAAGCCAATCCAGCAACTCCGGATGACTGGGCAGTTCGCCCTGCATGCCAAAATCACCTGAGGTTTTCACGAGTCCTTTTCCAAAGAATTCCTGCCACACGCGGTTCACAAATACCCTTGCGGTAAGCGGATGTTTTTTCGAAAACAGCCAGCGGGCAAGACCCAATCGGTTATTGGGATACTGGTTACTGTCGTAAGGAAGTACGGCCTTCGGCGTATTAAAGAACACTGTATCTGCCGGTTGATCATACGCGCCCCGTTTCAACAAACGGGTTGTCCGCTTTTGTATGGTGTCTTTCATGATCATCACCGTCACTGCGGCTGTATCGGTTTTATGAATGAACTGCAATACTGAATCTACCTGTTTCGTAGTGATATTCATATTCGGCGGATCGCCGAGGGATGCTACGGAGATATCACCGAAATATCCTTTTTCATCCACCTGGTTGAAAAAAGCATATGTGCTGTAATAATCTTTCTGTGAAATGGGATCGTACTTATGATCATGACACTTCGCACATTCATAGGTCAGCGCAAGAAAGGCCTTGCCAAATGTATTGGTGCGATCCGTCACATATTCAATCCGATACTCTTCCGGGATCACGCCGCCCTCCTGGGTGATCTTGTGGTTTCGGTTGAATCCGGAAGCAAGCTTTTGTTCCAGCGTGGCATCGGGGAGCAGGTCACCGGCTAACTGCCAGGTTACAAACTGCTCGTAGGAATAATTTTTATTAAAGGCATGGATCACCCAATCCCGCCAGGGCCACATCGTTCTCAGGCCATCGTCCTGGTATCCGTGCGAGTCCGCGTAACGTGCAAGATCAAGCCAGCCGACAGCCATTTTCTCGCCGTACTGCGGCGAAGCCAAAAGTTGATCCACAACCTGCTCGTAGGATAGGGCAGAGTTCTTGAAGGTGAAACTGTCTTGTAGGGAGAGGGCAGGGGGCAGACCAGTAAGGTCAATCGACACGCGTTTGAGCAGTCGTTCCTTATCCGCTTCTTCACTTGGTTTTAATCCTTTTTGGGTCATTGCGGCGAGAACAAATACGTCGATCTCATTCTTCACCCAGTCCTTATTGGATACCGCGGGCAGCGCGGGTTTTGCCGGTGGAATAAAGGCCCAGTGGGGCTTGAATTTTGCGCCCTGTTTGATCCATTTCTCGATCAACTTGATTTCATAAGGTTGGAGTTTCAGGTTGGAGGTTGGAGGAGGCATCAGGATGGAGGTGTCAGTGGTGCTGATACGCTGGTAAAGGGCAGAGGCCAGGGGGTCAGAGGGCACAATGACGTGGCCTTTGGGGTCATCCTTCAGCGCAGCATAGGCGCCTTCCTCAATATCTAATCTCAAATCAGCTTCTCTCTTGTTCCCATCGGGTCCATGGCATTTGTAGCAGCGATCGCTCAGGATAGGCCTGATATGGTAATTGTAATCCACCACCTCGGGAAGACCTTCCGGATCGGCAACTGCGGTCTGCCTGTTGAAGACAAAGAAAGCCGCCGCAGCCAGGAGCAGCAGCAGGGGCAGGATCAGCAGCAACAGTCGTTTTTTGTATAACCTTATCGGACGAGCCATCGGTAATTTATCTACAACAATATAGGAATTATGGGGATGATAATGATCATTTGTTCATGAAACATTCATACAGATATCAGGTAGGTTATTTTATGAAAGTTTGTATACATTTATAGAGGTTCAGACCCTTGAGAATTCCCACCTCTATATTCTCTTAACCGTTTAAACTTTCTCCCATGGTTCAGACAGATCTCACACAGCTTAACCGGGAGTGCAACTCCTGGAGGGACACACTCAGAACGTATCGCACAGACCTCTCTTCTTTCAAGACACAACTGCAAGACATTGTCAACAAACCGATTCCCCGATCGGAACTCGCACAGGTAGAACACATCGATAACCAGATCGATATCCAGCTCAGGAACATCAACCAGCTCAAACATGAAATCAAGGACCATGAACGCAATGCGGCATGGGAACTCGGCCGGCCTTCCGGAGTGGTTAGTGAAGCTACCTTGACCCAACACGAAGCGCTACAGGACAGGTACGAAGTGCTGGAACATACGCTCAGCGAGCTGAAGAATGAGTTCACCTCATTTGCTCAGAAGCTGGGATAGCATCTTCTCACATATTAAAACGATTGTCATGGCAGATTTTGATACCACTCATGTCAAAAATATTGTCTTGCTCGGTCATGCAGGTACCGGTAAGACAACCTTAGCGGAATGCATGCTCTTTGAAGCAGGACTCATCAACAAACGCGGTACCATCCAGGAAAGAAATACCACCGGTGATTACCATCCGCTGGAACAGGAACGAGGCAATACCATTTTTTCCAAACTGATGTACACCACCTGGAAAGGTTATAAGATCAATATCATCGATACCCCTGGTTTTGATGATTTCTCTGGTGAAGTCATTGCGGCACTTCGGGTAGCCGACACCGGTATAATGCTACTTGATGCACAACATGGTG
This sequence comes from Sphingobacteriales bacterium, assembly GCA_004294195.1. GTDB lineage: Bacteria > Bacteroidota > Bacteroidia > Chitinophagales > Chitinophagaceae > Pollutibacter. The sequence goes on from REAQ01000069.1 coordinate 2,519, forward strand.
TTCAGGTAGGTGCCGATATCATTTGGGACTATACAGAACAGTTTAAGACACCCACCATCATCGCGGTGAATAAGCTGGACGATGAAAAAGCGGATTTCGATAAAACCGTACAGCAGGCGAAAGATCATTTTGGTCCGAGTGTTACCGTGGTGCAATATCCATTGAATCCGGGTCCTGATTTCAACGCCATCATTGATGTATTGAAAATGACGATGTACAAATTTCCGAAGGAAGGTGGTAAACCAGAGAAACTACCCATTCCCGAAGAAGAACGCGAACGCGCCAATCAATTGCATCTGCAATTGGTTGAAGCTGTTGCGGTGAACGATGAAACCTTGATGGAACATTATCTCGACAAAGGGGAACTCGATGAAGACGAAATGCGCGAGGGACTGAAGCGCAGTCTGATTCATCATGATCTGTTCCCGGTGTTTTGTTTATCCGCGGCGCGCGATATGGGCAGTGGCCGATTGATGGGATTCATTGATAATGTTTGCCCCAGTGCCAATGAAATGCCCGCACAGCGAACTGTGCAGGGTGATTATCTCACCTGCGACGCCAATGGACCGGCATGTATTTTCATTTACAAGACCACTGCAGAAATGCATGTGGGTGAACTCAGTTATTTCAAAGTGTATTCCGGCACGGTGAAAGCAGGTATGGAACTCGTGAATGAAAACACGGGCGTGTCTGAAAAACTCAACCAGCTCTTTGTGG
>REAQ01000267.1 GCA_004294195.1 Sphingobacteriales bacterium
CGTACGCCCGGCGGTCATCCGGAGGGATACCTCGAGGCCTTCGGAAACATCTATCGCAACTTTGCCAGAACGATGACGGCAAGGATCGATGGGGTGGATCCTATTCCGGAAGCGCTTGACTTCCCAACGGTGGAAGATGGTATTAGGGGAATGGCGTTTATTGACAATGTGGTTCTTTCGTCGCAGTCAGATATTAAGTGGACAGAACACAAGGTTTAATGCGGCAATTTGACAATGCGGAAATGCGGCAATGTAGGAAGCGCGGCCGTGCGTTGCCGGCCTGCGCAGAACCACCCGGAGTGACTGCGGCGCGCCTTCCATCATTGCCGCACTACCGCATTGCCACATTGCCTCATTATTAAGGATAATTAAACAATCATGAAGACAATAAAGGGTCCTGGCATATTCCTCGCACAGTTCATGGGTGATGAAGCGCCGTTCAATAATTTAAAATCAATTTGTCTTTGGGCCGAGTCTATCGGCTTCAGGGGTGTGCAGCTCCCTACATGGGATCCGAGGTGTATTGATCTCAAACAAGCTGCCGAGAGCAAGACCTATGCCGATGAGATCCGCGGAACGGTGGAAGAGTGTGGCATGCAGATCACGGAACTGAGTACCCATTTGCAGGGCCAGCTGGTTGCGGTACATCCTGCGTACAATGAGTTGTTTGATGGATTTGCGCCGGCGGAACTTCGCGGCAACTCTAAGGCCCGCACGGAATGGGCGGTTCAGCAGCTCAAGTATGCTGCAAAAGCATCGCAGAACCTCGGGCTCAATGCCCATGCTACATTCAGCGGTGCGCTGTTGTGGCATACGGTATATCCATGGCCCCAGCGCCCGGCCGGACTCGTGGAGACCGGATTTACGGAACTGGCGAAGCGATGGAAGCCTATTCTGGATGTGTTTGATGAATGTGGTGTTGACCTTTGTTATGAGATCCACCCCGGTGAAGACTTGCATGACGGCGTAAGCTATGAGATGTTCCTGGAGAAAGTCAACAACCATTCCCGCGCCTGCCTGTTATATGATCCCAGCCATTTTGTATTACAGTGTCTGGACTACCTGCAATACATCGATCATTATCATGAGCGGATCAGGATGTTCCATGTGAAAGACGCAGAGTTCAATCCCACGGGTAAACAAGGTGTCTATGGAGGATTCCAGGGCTGGGTGGAAAGGGCTGGCCGGTTCAGGTCTTTGGGTGATGGACAGGTTGACTTCAAAGGCGTATTCAGTAAGTTGACGCAGTATAATTATAGCGGTTGGGCCGTGATGGAGTGGGAATGTGCTTTGAAGCACCCTGAAGAAGGGGCAAGAGAAGGCGCCATGTTCATCCGTGATCATATCATCAGGGTGACTGACAAGGCGTTCGATGATTTTGCAGGAACCGGCAGTGATGAAGCGTTCAACAGGAAGGTGTTGGGGCTCGACTAAGTAAAAATCAGAAAAATCACCATTTTTTGATTTTTAGTGCTGAGTTTTTACTTTGAAACCTAACTTTAGCATCGAAAAAAATTGAAATTCCATACAATGAGAAAAGTACTATTCGTCTTAGCAGTTTCCGCGGCATTGTATGCCTGCGGCGGTGGTTCTACAGAGAGCGCAAAGCCCGTAAGCAACAATGAAGAGAATAAGAATTCGCAGATCGGTGGAGAGGCTCCTGCAACAACAACGCCTGCTACCACTGCTGGTGATGCTGCAGCAAAACCAGCTGAAGCCGCTCCTGCAGCCGGCAACGGAAAAGAGCTTATCGCGAAATCAGACTGTCTGACTTGCCATAAGGAAGATGCAAAAGTCATCGGCCCATCGTATAAAGATGTTGCTAAGAAATATGAAGCAACGGATGCCAATGTGAAGTTGCTCGCGGGTAAGATCATCGCTGGTGGCCAGGGTGTTTGGGGTGAAATCCCGATGTCTGCCCATCCTCAGGTATCACAAGCGGATGCAGAATCGATGGTACGTTACATCTTATCTCTGAAATAAGCACATGAAAAAAGCGATTGCGCTTGCAGCCTTCCTCGCAGGTCTGGCAGCATGCCAGGGCTCTGCTGAAAAAACGGCGGCACCTACAGATTCAGTAACCAGTACGGCTACCATTGCTGCTGCGCTCATTGCGGAGAATACCCTCACCGACCAGGAGAAGGCTGATGGCTGGATGCTGCTCTATGACGGAACCTCAAAGGCTGGCTGGCATGTGTGGCATAGTAAATCTGATGGTGCGGCCTGGAAGGGCGACAGTGGAACCTTACGTCTCGATCCAAAAGGGGTCAAAGACTGGCAAACCATTGGCGGCGGTGATCTGGTGACGGATTCTGCATTCACCAATTTCCACTTCAGTGTGGAGTGGAAGGTTGCAGACAGTGGCAACAGCGGCATTATTTTCCTGATTCAGGAAGATGCGAAGTATGAACACACCTGGCATACCGGACCGGAGATGCAGGTGCTGGATAACAACGGCCATCCGGATGCAAAGATCATCAAGCATCGCGCAGGGGATCTATATGACCTCATCAGCAGCGCAAAAGAAACGGTGAAGAAGGCTGGTGAATGGAACAAGGCTGAAGTGATCTATAACAAAGGCGCATTGGATCTGATCCTGAACGGTGAAAAAGTGGTTTCAACACGCCTGGATGATGAGAACTGGAAGAAACTAAAAGCCGGCAGCAAGTTTAAAGACCAGCCCGGTTTTGGTGCTTTCACCAGTGGACATATTGCGCTTCAGGATCATGGGAATAAGATCTGGTACAGGAACGTCAAGATCAAGAAAATTGTGTGATGATGTGAACCTGTATAAGCATGAAATATTTAAGCCCTGCGGTTTTTCCCGCGGGGCTTTTGTTTTTTGCTTTAATTTAGTCCCCACCCCCAAAACAAAACAATGAAGAAGATCTCATTTATCTTGCTGACGGTTATGGCTGTTTCATCTGTATCTGCGCAACAATGGAAGCCGTTGTTTGACGGACAATCCCTCAAGGGCTGGCATCTTTTTAAGAAAAAGAGTATAACTCCCGCTTGGGTTGCTAAAGACGGTGCCATCTTCCTCGATGTAAATGGGCCAAAAGAAGGCAGGGGTGATTTGGTGACCGATGAAGCATTTGGTGATTTCGAATTCAAATTTGAATGGAAAATAGGCCCTGCTTCAAACAGTGGCGTGATATTTTTTGTACAGGAAAATGAGAACGCACGTGCCACCTGGCATTCAGGTCCGGAGTTTCAGCTGATTGACAATACCGGTTATCCGGATAAACTCAATCCCGGACAGATGTCGGCTTCATTGTATGATATGATTCCATGCCCAACCGAATACATCAAACCTACAGGCGAGTGGAATGAAACCATCATCAGTTTTAAAAAAGGGAAACTGGAATTCATTGTGAATGGTAAAACGCCGGTGAGCATCGAGGTAGGAGGAACGGAGTGGAACAAACTCATCGCGGCCAGCAAGTTCAAGGATATGCCTGCCTTTGCAAAGATCACCAAGGGCCATATCGCTCTGCAGGATCATGGTGGTGCCGTATGGTATCGGAACCTGATGATCAAAACATTTTAAAGACACAACTTACATTACTAATCAACGAACATGAGACTTATTGTTGCGATTGCTTTATTTGTGGCCGCGGGATTTGGCCTGTATGCCTGCTTTGCCAAGAAGATCGAGAAACCACGCGTATTGGTGTTTTCTGCTACCAAAGGATTCAGGCACAGCTCTATTGGTGTGGGCAAACTTGCCCTGCTCAAGCTTGGCACTGAGCATAATTTTACAGTGGATACCACGGAGGATGCTAGCGCATTCAATGAAGACAACCTGAAGAAATATGCAGCCGTTGTATTCCTCAACACCACGGGCGATGTTTTGAACAACACACAGCAAAATGATTTTGAACGTTATATCCAGGCAGGCGGTGGATTTCTTGGCGTGCATGCCGCTGCAGATTGCGAATACACCTGGCCATGGTATGGTAAACTGGTAGGTGCTTATTTCAAAAGCCATCCCGCAACGCAAAAAGCTAAACTCATTGTAAAGGACAAATCAAATCTTGCAACCAAGCATCTTCCAGACGTTTGGGAGCGTACCGATGAGTGGTACAATTTTAAAACGCCACCCACTGAGCTGGAGGTTAAGGTGTTGATCGCTATCGATGAAAGTTCATACGAGGGCGGCGAGAACGGCGCCTATCATCCTATGGCATGGTACCATGAATACGATGGTGGCCGGGCTTTCTATACAGAGTTCGGGCATACAGATGAATCATATGCAGACCCTAACTATTTGCAACATTTGTTGGGCGGTCTGGTATATGCCATTGGAGACGGTAAGGCGCTTGATTATTCAAAAGCCACTACCTTACGTCTTCCCGAGCCGGATCGTTTTTCCAAAAACATCGTTGCCACCGGCTATGATGAGCCCACAGAGATGGCCATTCTCCCTAACCTGGATGTATTGGTGGTACAACGCAAAGGGCAGATCCATTGGTACAATAAGGCTACCGGTAAAAACACGCAGGTGGCCAAGATGAATGTATATCACAAGACAACCGTTCCCGGTGTGAATGCCGAAGAAGGCGTCATGGGCATCACTGCTGATCCCAACTTTGCAAAGAACAATTTCGTGTATGTATTTTATTCGCCGATGGACAGTTCGGTGAATCGGTTATCAAGATTTGTATTCAAAGACGGCAAGTTTGATCTAAAGTCTGAGAAAGTGATCCTGCAATTTTATTCGCAACGAAACATCTGTTGTCATACCGGAGGATCACTTTCCTTCGGTCCAGACAGAACCCTGTTCTTATCTACCGGCGATAACACTACACCATTTGACCAGAACAATTCCAAGTATCAGTTAAATGGTTATGGACCTATTGATGGGCGAGCGGGTTATGAACAATGGGATGCGCGCAGGAGCTCCAGTAACACCAATGATTTACGAGGTAAGGTGCTGAGGATAAAGGTTGCTGAAGATGGCACCTATGCTATACCAGAAGGGAATTTGTTTCCTAAGGGTACAGACAAAGCCCGGCCGGAAATATATGTGATGGGTAACCGAAATCCTTATCGTATTTCCATCGATCGCAAAACAGGATTTTTATATTGGGGCGAGGTAGGTCCGGACGCTGGCGCAGACTCTGCCAACAAAGGACCGAGGGGATATGATGAATTGAACCAGGCGAGGAAAGCAGGTTATTTCGGATGGCCCTTGTTTGTGGGAAAGAATTATGCGTATCGCAATTTCAACTATGCAACTGGTGAGGCTAGCGCGCCATTTGATGCGGCCAAACCGGTAAATGATTCTAAGAACAACACGGGCCTCTCTGCCCTGCCACCTGTTTCTCCGCCCTTCATCTGGTATCCGTACGCGGCTTCAGAGGAGTTCCCTGAGCTCGGAACCGGGGGACGTAATGCGATGGCGGGGCCTGTCTATCATCCTGAATTCTATCCAAAAGAAACGAGGTTCCCGGAATACTATGCCGGAAAATTGTTTTTCTACGATTGGATCAGGGGCTGGGTGAAGGCAGTAACCACGGATGCGGAAGGAAATTATGTGCGGATGGAGCCCGTGCTACAGAACATCAAATTCAACTCGCCCATTGATATGGAGATGGGACCAGATGGAAGGTTATATGTGTTGGAATATGGAAACGGATGGTTTACGAAGAATCCGGATGCCGGATTGGTGCGGATCGATTTCAACAGTGGTAATCGTAAACCGATATCTGCATTTAAAGTAGACAAGACCTCAGGTGCATTGCCGATGACTGTGAATGTTTCTGCGGAAGGTTCCGGTGATCCGGATAATGATAAGCTAACGTATATCTGGCACTACGGCAGCAAAACCAAGACCACCACTGAGCCACAGACTACACTACAGCTTACAGCTGCCGGTGATTATAACATGTACGTAGAAGTAAAGGATGATAAAGGCGCATCTACCAAGAGCTCTAACGTCAACGTATATGCGGGAAATGAAGCACCTAAAGTGAGTATTCAACTGGAGAATGGGAATACGTACATACCCGGACAGCCGGTTAAGTATAAAGTATTGGTCAATGATAAGGAAGACGGAACGAAGATCGATCCGGCGAATGTTTTTGTAAAGGTTGATTACATCAGTGGCATGGACAAGGCACAGGTAGTGGGTCACCAGCAGGTTAGTGCGGCGCTGGAAGGCAAGGCCCTTGTGGAGAGCAGTGATTGCAAAACCTGTCATAAGCTCAATGAGAAATCCATCGGTCCTGCTTATACAGCGGTTTCCAAAAAATATGCATCCAATCCGAAGGCGACAGATTATCTGGTGGGTAAGATCATTAAAGGCGGAGGCGGTGTATGGGGTGAGACGGCTATGCCTGCGCACCCGGATCTGAAAGCTGGCGACGCAAACAAGATCGTGAACTGGATCCTGGGCTTAAGCAAGCCGCAGGCAAAATCACTGCCTGCACAGGGAAGCATCACGCCGTCTGCTAAGGACGTGGATGGTGGTAAAACTATGCAGATCACGGCCAGCTATACAGACAAGGGTGGAGCGGGCCGTAAGCCGCAGACGGGTGTTGAAGCGGTGTTCCTCAGCGGGCCCGTGTTGACTCCGGCTTCCATCGTACAAAAACAAGACATCAACGTGATGGAGTTTGGTGGCAGGCAATTCATGATGGCCACCGGTGCTTCGGGATGGATGGCCTTCCAGGTGGATCTGTCTGGGATCAAGTCCCTTGAATTTGGTTATAGTGGTCAGGGTAAGGTCACCAAAGGCGTAAGACTGGAAGTATTTGCGGAAGAAGTGACCGGGAAGAAGATCGGTGAAGTATTGATCGATAAGATGGTTGCGATGCAGGACAACCGCGTGACGATGGAGGTTCCGACTGGTACGAAGACAAAACGTTTTGTAGTGAAGATATCCAAGGTGGAAGGTGAAGAAGCTACTGTTGTCCTCACCGCTGTATCCTTGAAATAGAGTGTTTTCCTGATTTCCAAGGGAGAAGATAAAGGAAGAAGTGCGAAGAGTGTCCGCTCTTCACACTTTTCCCTTTATCTTCTCCCTTGCACTTTAGGCGCTTTATAAAGATTAACGGCAAACACCGCCATAAGGATCAAGAGTCCCCCAAACTCCCGGGTTTCCTCGATCCAGGGTTTTTCGGCTTTCATTGAGGTAACAAGGCTTTCACCAGCGTGTTCATTGGCCCAGGAAAGAACGCCGTTCTTATCCAGGAACAGATAAACAGCATAGAGTCCATAGAGCCCAAGGCCCAGCCACATCAGTCTTTTGTGATAGATCCCTTTGTAGGCTTTCCAGCATAGGAAGGCCGCAAACAAGTAGATGGGAATCCAGAGAAGCGGGTCAGGATCATTGTATTGCAACCCGGCGAACAGGATAAAGAGGAAGGTGAAAATCAGGTTGAAAGACTTCATGGGCCGAAAGTAAAGAGAAACTGGTTTTGAAAAGTTTTAAGGGTCCATGCAGCAGGTATAAAAACTTTGCTGTCATCATGATCTCTGGATGAAAGCAACGCTCTTTCATAGCAATTCAATCACAATGCTTTACACCGACTTTTTGAGAAACACCAAATGTGTATTTGATACACATAAGACATTTTTATTGAAAATCTCTTAAAAAAACTTTAAATTTTCAGAACAAAATCTCTACTTTTAAAAACTCTAACAAAAAACGATTTAGCAAAGGATTTAAATTTTAACCAACTCTAACTGTGTTGTCTTATGAAACAAAAACTCCTGAAGGGCATGGGGAAGGCGATCCCAATGCTCATTCTAATGATGCTACTCTGTACCGTAGCATTTGCCCAAAGAACAATCTCGGGAAAGGTCACAGGCCCGGATGGCAATCCCATTGGGGGTGCTACAGTTGCGGTGAAGGGTGCTTCAACAGCCACTTCAACTGGTGCTGATGGTACGTTTGTGATCAATGCTCCCAATTCAGCTGTGCTGGTGGTTTCTTACATCGGATTCGATGTATTAGAAGTTTCCACTGTTGGCAGAACAGACTTCAACATTGGTTTGAAGGAAAAAACCAATAGCCTCAACGAAGTTGTGGTTACCGGTTATACCTCTCAGGCTAAAAAAGACATCACAGGTTCAGTAGCAGTGGTAAATACTGCTGACTTGAAATCTCAACCAGCGGGTAACGCTGAACAACAGCTCCAAGGTAGGGCTTCCGGTGTTACAGTAACTACTGACGGAAGACCTGGTCAAGGTGCTTCTGTTCGTATCCGTGGATTTGCATCTTTCTCTGGCGGCAACGAGCCGCTGTACATCGTTGATGGTGTGCCTACAGGAGGTATTGCAGGTTTGAACCCGAACGACATTGAGACGATGCAGGTATTGAAAGACGCGGCCTCTGCGTCAATCTACGGTGCGCGTGCCTCTAACGGTGTAATCATCGTTACTACCAAGAAAGGTCGTCAAGGTGGTGCTAAGGTTGCATACAACATGTATTATGGCACTCAGAATCCTGGTAAGGGTTATGACCTTCTGAACTCTCAGGAGTATGCTAATGCTGTATGGAATGCATATAACAATGCAGGCCAAACACCTCCTAACACGCAGTATGGTAATGGTCCTACTCCCGTGTTGCCTGATTATATCCTGCCTGGTGGCAAGAAGATTGGGGAAGTAGATGAGAGCACGTACAATCTTGATTTGGACAACGTCAATGGTTCTACGCTGATCGTGAAAGCGAACAAGCAGGGAACAAACTGGTACGATGTGATTACTGACAATGCGCCCATTATGAACCACAACCTTACGGTTAGTGGTGGTGCAGACAGGAGCCGTTACATGATGTCTTTCGATTACTTTGATCAGAAGTCGATCATGGCGTTTAGCTTCTACAAGCGTTATTCTCTGCGTGTGAATACTGAATTCAACGTGAAGAAGAATATCAGGATCGGCCAGAACTTACAAGTTTCTACAACAGAACAAAATATTTCTGGAAACAACTCAGAAGGATCAGAGCTTGGTTTTGCTTACAGGAACCAGCCCATTATTCCAGTGTTTGATATTGCTGGTAACTACGCAGGTTCAAGAGGTCCAAACCTTGGTAACTCAGGTAACCCATACGCAGTTAGGGAAAGGTCAAAAGACAACCGTGGTCAGAACCTCGGACTTTTTGGTAACATCTATGCAGAAGTTGACTTCGCAAGGCATTTTACAGCACGTACAAGCTTTGGTGGTCAAATAAGCTATGGTAACGGTTACGGCTTCAACTTCATTACTTATGAAAATGCCGAGAACAATACCAATAACAGTTATACAGAGAGCTTTGATAGGTTCCGTCAATGGACCTGGACAAATACATTACAGTATAAGAATAGTTTCGGCAAACACGATATCGTTGCATTAGCAGGTACGGAAGCCATCGAAGAGTGGGGCCGTTCTATAGCAGCCGGCCGCGCAGGTTATTTCATCCAGGACCTGAACTTCAGGGCGGTGAATAACGGATCTACTATTACTACTGCTACTGGTGCTCCATATAACCCATCTTCATTGTTCTCACTGTTTGGTAGCGTGAACTATACTTTCGCAGACAAATATCTTGCGAGCGCAACCATTCGTCGTGACGGTTCTTCTCGTTTCGGTCCTAACAATCGTTACGCAATTTTCCCAGCGTTCTCTGCTGGTTGGAGGATTTCACGTGAAGATTTCATGAAAGATGTAAAGTGGATCACTGACCTGAAACTCCGCGCAAGCTGGGGTCAAATGGGTAACCAGCGTATTAATCCTGCAAATGCTTACAATGCGTTCGTGGGTCAGCCTGGTTCATCTGGCTATGATTTGAACGGGTCTTCAAATACTGTGGTTCCGGGTTTCCAACAATCATTTGTGGGTAACCCAGACGGTAAATGGGAAACAAATACCACAACGAACGTAGGTTTCGATGCCACATTGTTCGGTGGTCGTACGGAAGTTATCCTGGAGTGGTACAACAAAAGCACTTCTGACCTGCTGTTTCAGTTGCCAGCTCTGGCTACTGCCGGCGCAGGTGCTGGAAGTAACCCTGCGTTCTTTAACGTAGGTAGCATGAAGAATACAGGTATTGACCTGATGATCACACAGCGCAATCTGTTGGGTTCTAAATCTAAGTTCAACCTGGACGGTACCTTCACTTTCACTACTTATAAGAACGAGATCACTAAGATTGCTGATAACATCGATTTCTTTGACACTCGTGGATCAAGGATCGGTAACTGGTCAAGGAATCAGGTGGGAACTGCCATCTCTTCTTTCTATGGTTATAAGGTTACGGGCCTCTTCCAGAGCGCTGATGATGTAACAAAGTCTGCCGTTCAGGATGGTGCTGGTCCGGGCCGCTTCAAGTACATGGATCTTGACGGTAACGATACCATCAACGACAGAGACAGGACTTTCCTTGGAAATCCCAATCCTGACTTCACTTATGGTCTTCAGCTGAATGCCCGTTATGGTGGATTTGACCTTGGTATGTTCTTCTATGGTGTTCAAGGTAATGACGTCATGAACTACGTAAGATGGTGGACTGACTTCTTCCCTTCATTCCAGGGTAACAAGTCAAAAGATTTGTTGTATAATTCCTGGACACCTACTAACACTACAGCAAGGACGCCGATTAACGAAAACGTATCGAATTTCTCAACCAACAACGCCGTTAACGATTATTACATGGAAAACGGTTCGTTCTTCAGGTTGAAAAACGTGACGCTTGGTTACACGCTGCCAACTAACCTGATGAATAGGGTGAAGATCGACAAAGCAAGGATTTACTTCCAGGCTACCAACTTGTTCACTATCACCAAATACACTGGTCTTGATCCCGAAATCATCGGTGCATCAGACAGAGAGTTAGGCTTTGACGAGGGTATTTTCCCAACCGTTAAACAATTCTTGGTAGGTCTGAACATAAACTTTTAATTAGCAGAACTGTTAATCATTAAAATATTCTATTTTATTATGAAACGAATAACCTATTCAATACTATCCCTGGCCGCCATCGGTGTGATTGGCTGGTCATGTAGTAAGAGCTTCTTGGATAAGAAGCCTTTGGGTCAGCTTGATGCAAACACGCTGGCTAATAAGAAAGGTGTTGAGGCGTTGCTGGTAGGTGCCTACTCCGTACTTGATGGTTTCATCAACGGTGGCGGTATCTTCCTCGGCGGCTGGCAATCATCTGGTACCAACTGGGTATATGGTTCTGTTGTGGGCGGTGACGCGCACAAAGGATCTGATGCCGGTGACCAGCCAGACATCATCCCTATTGAGTCTTTCTCCTCAACGCCTACCAATGGCTACTATGAGCAGAAGTGGGCGATTGTTTACGAAGGGGTGACCCGTTCTAACTCCGCTTTGAAGCAGTTAGCAGCCGCCACTGATGTCTCTGAAGCAGACAGGAAAAGGATCACAGCGGAAGCGCGTTTCCTCCGTGGTCATTACCATTTTGAGGCCAAGAAAATGTGGAACAATGTACCCTGGATTGATGAAACACTGGTTTCATTAGAGGAGTACAATGTGGCCAACACTACAGATATCTGGCCTAAAATTACAGAAGACCTGAAGTTTGCATATGACAACCTTACCGCTACTATGCCCAACAAAGGAAGGGTGAACAAATGGGCTGCCGGAGCGATGTATGGTAAAGCGCTTCTATTCCAAAAGAAATACGCTGAGGCCCGCGCGGTTCTTCGTGATGTTTACACCAACGGAACAACTGCTACAGGTGCTAAATACGCGCTGTTAACCAAGTTTGCTGATAACTTCAATGCTGAGACCAAAAACTCAACTGAGTCCGTATTTGCAGTACAATACTCTGTAAACGATGGTACTTCAGGTGGTGACAATGGTGGCTGGGGTGAAGTGTTGAACTTCCCATACACTGGCGGTCCTGGTACTTGCTGCGGTTTCTTCCAGCCTTCTCAGGACCTCGTAAACGCCTTCCAGGTGGATGCGGGTGGTTTGCCTGATCTGGACAACTACAACAAGCGCGAAGTGAAAAATGACTTCGGTGTTGCTGCCGGTGCAACATATACAGTAGACAATCAACCTGTTGATGCTCGTCTCGACTGGACTGTTGGTCGTCGCGGTATTCCTTATCTGGACTGGGGTCTGCATCCTGGGGTGACCTGGATTCGCGATCAAACCTATGCTGGTCCTTATGCGCCAATTAAGAATACTTACTACAAAACACAACAAGGTGTTTTGACTGATAAAAACTTCTGGACTTCTGGTGTTACTGCAAACAACTACACGCTGATCCGTTTTGCTGATGTAATTCTGATGCTGGCTGAAACAGAAGTTGAAGTAGGTACATTGGAAGAAGCCCGTCGCCTCGTTAACCAAGTACGTGCAAGGGCCGCTAACCCAACTGGATTTGTACAAGGAAGTGCTGCAACCTATCAAGTAGGTTTGTACACTACACCATGGACCGATAAAGCGGTTGCTACAAAAGCAGTGCGTTTTGAAAGGCGCCTGGAATTGGGCATGGAAGGCCATCGTTTCTTCGACCTCGTACGTTGGGGTGTTGCTGAGCCTACGCTCAATACATACCTTAAATATGTAAGTGGTCGTCCTACTAATGGATGGACTCCTCCGGTGAACAAAAGGAACTTCCTCGTGAATGCCAACTTCACTGCTGGTAAAAATGAGTACTTCCCTATTCCTCAGAATCAAATCGACCGTTCTTCAAAAGATGGAACTCCGGTTCTTAAGCAGAATCCTGGATTCTAATCAAAGAATAGTTCTGATATTTTTAAAAGGGGCAGCATTTACGCTGCCTCTTTTTTTTTACATTGTACTCCATTTCGTAAATGAATTGAACATGAGAATTTTGATGGTGTGCCTGTGTGTGATATTACTTGCCTGTAATGCAAGGAAAACGGTATTCAGACAATTAGACTCCTCCGATACAGGCATATATTTCAGCAATACGATCACACAAACAGACTCCATCAATATCATTGATCAGGAGAATGTCTACAATGGAGGTGGCGTGGCCACCGGAGACTTCAATAATGACGGTCTGCAGGATCTTTATTTCACCGGCAACCTGGTGCCCAGCAAACTCTATTTGAATAAAGGCAAACTGAAGTTCACGGATGTGAGCACCATTGCAGGTGTAGAGACCAATGGCAGATGGGCCCGTGGTGTAGCAACGGTAGACATCAACAACGATGGGCTACTTGATATTTATGTTTGTGCAACGCTGAAGAAGAAGCCCGAGGATCGGGAGAATCTTTTGTATATCAATCAGGGGGTGAACAAAGAAGGCATTCCCATTTTCAAAGAGATGGCAAAAGAATATGGGCTGGCTGACAATGGCCAGTCTACCATGGCGGCATTCTTTGACTATGACAATGACGGCGATCTGGATTGCTACATCGCTACCAATGAGATCGTGGAGGGTGATTTTCCCAATAGGTTCAGGCCTATCATTAATGATGGCTCGCATGCGAATACGGACAGGTTGTATAGGAACGACTGGAATGATTCACTCAAGCATCCGGTGTTTACCAATGTATCTAAGGAAGCAGGAATTACCTGGGAGGGCTATGCACATGGCTTAAATATCTGTGATATTAACCAGGATGGCTGGAAAGATATTTATGTCAGCAATGACTATATCTCCGGAAATGAACTGTATATCAACAACAGAAATGGAACCTTCACCAATAAAGTATATGACTATTTAAAACACTCATCTGCAAATGCGATGGGTAATGATGTAATAGATGTGAACAATGATGGCTTATCCGATATCATTGAGTTGGATATGAACCCGGAAGATAACTACCGGAAGAAAATGATGATGAATCCGAACAGCTATCAAACCTATCAGAATACCGACTATTTCAGCTATCCATACCAGTATGTGCGAAATTCCTTACAGATCAACCTTGGCAATGCCATCGGCACAAATGATTCCATTAAGCATCCGGTATTTGCAGAAACAGCATATTTCTCCGGCATTGCTGAAACAGATTGGAGCTGGACGCCGTCTGTAGCCGATTTTGATAACGATGGATTGAGGGATATCATCATCTCAAATGGTTTCCCC
>REAQ01000070.1 GCA_004294195.1 Sphingobacteriales bacterium
TGAGCACCTGAGCAACTGGTATGTAAGGCTTTGCCGACGCCGGTTTTGGAAGGGAGAATATGAAGCCGATAAGATCAGTGCTTACCAGACGCTCTACGAGTGCCTGGAGAAAATTTGCTTATTGGCTGCGCCGATCTCGCCCTTCTTTGTGGATGCAGTCTTCACTCAATTGAATGCGGTGACTGGGCGGTATGCTGCGGCATCTGTTCACCATGTGCTTTTGCCGGAGCCAGACAAGACGGCCGTCGATCCATTGCTCGAAGAGAGAATGCAGCTGGCCCAGGATGCATCGTCCCTGATCCTTTCCATCCGCAAAAAGGTGAACATCAAGGTGCGCCAGCCCCTACAAAAGGTGTTGATCCCCGTGTTGAATCAGGGGATGCAACAGCAGCTGGAAAAAGTGGAAGATTTGATCAAGGCTGAAGTAAACGTAAAAGAGATCGAGTATCTTGGGCCCGAAAATGCCTTCATCCAGAAAAAGATCAAACCTAATTTTGTTGCGCTGGGTAAAAAGATGGGGCCAAAGATGAAACAGGTCAGTGCGGCTTTGGCAGCTTATAGCCAGGCAGATATCAGGGCGCTTGAAACTAAGGGTTCGGCAATCTTAGCCCTTGAAAATGAGGAGGTTGAGATATTGTTGGGCGAGGTTGATATTCAGAGTGAAGACGTTCCGGGTTGGATAGTAGCGTCTAAGAATACCTTAACGGTTGCTTTAGACATTACGTTAACGCCTGAATTGGAGCAGGAGGGGAACGCCCGGGAGCTGGTGAACAGGATCCAGCGGATCCGTAAAGACAGCGGATTTGACCTGACAGATAAGATATTCGTAAAATTGACATATTCGGATAAGCTTAATCCGTCTATTGCTCAATTTAATGATTATATTTGCGCCGAAATTTTGGCAGAAAAGCTGGAATTAGTGCCGGATTTGTCCGGAGGAATCGAAATTGACGTGAACGATATTCCATTGAGGGTCATCGTCGAGAAAAAAGGCTAATTTCTATATATGGCAACCAAGAAAAATGCAAAAGCTGCTCCCAAACCAGTAAAAGCAGCCAAAAAGGCTCCAAAAGCGCCAGTAAAAAAGGCTGCACCAGCGAAAAAGGTAGCAGCGGCCAAGCCCGTGAAAAAAGCGGTAAAGGCTGCGAAACCTGTTGCGAAGGCGGCTTCGGTTGCCAAGAAGAAAGCACCTGCCCCGGCAAAACCAGCACCGGCTAAGAAAGCGGCACCCGTGAAACCGGTTGCGAAAGCTCCGATAAAACCCGCGCCGAAAGCTGTGCCAGTGAAGGAGGCCCCGGCTAAGCCTGTTGCCAAAGCACCTGTAAAGCCAGTTGCGAAACCAGTACCAGCCAAACCAATGCCTGCCGCCAAGCTTCCAGCTAAGCCTGCTCCGGTCGTAAAACCTGAACCCGCTCCACCTAAGCCACCAGCTATTCCTTTGTTGGAAGTTAAACCTGTGGTTAAGCCAAAGCCGGTGAAGAAAGACCCTCCGAAGCCAGTTGCAATGCCCAAGATCAACGCCACATCATCCCGGAAATATGAACCGGAATTTACCAAATCCGTATTAGACCAACCGTCTCCTATTATGAATGGACCATCTTTAAGGTATAGTGATGCCGAACTCCAGGAATTCCGTGAACTGATTTCCAAGAAGCTGGAGGCTGCGAAAAAAGAACTTTCTTACCTACACGGCCTGATCACGCGCAAAGACGAAATGAGCGGTGATGATCAGGACAACCGATATATGACGATGGAAGATGGAAGTCTTTCCATGGAGCGCGAACAGCTGAGCCAGATGGCGAGCCGCCAGATCGATTTCATCGATAAACTGGAGAAAGCCATTATGCGCATAGAGAACAAAACCTATGGTGTTTGTCGCGTCACCGGAAAACTCATCGATAAAGCACGTCTTCGTGCCGTTCCTCATGCTACTTTAAGTATGGAAGCGAAAATGGGGATTGCCAAGAATCCGAATATTCAATAAGACGAAGTCTTATTGAATATTCGGATTCTTGGCATTAGGCATAGGGCAGTGGGCATTAAACTAGTGCCGAGTGCCCTATGCCCAATACCTCACTTGACTTCCTGCAACTCCACCAGCCTCCGGTAAATGCCATCTTTGGCAATCAACTCTTCATGCCTGCCTCTTTCTGCGATGGTTCCCTTGTTCAAAACAATGATCTCATCCGCATGGCGTACGGTAGATAAACGGTGCGCAATCACTATGCTCGTTCTGTCGTGCATGAGGTTATCCAACGCATCTTGCACCAGCCTTTCACTTTCCGTATCCAATGAAGAAGTGGCCTCATCAAGAATCAGGATGGGTGGGTTTTTGAGCACGGCCCTGGCGATGGTCAATCGTTGACGTTCACCGCCGGAAAGTTTTGTTCCACGGTCTCCGATGTTGGTATCGTATCCTTCTTCTTTCTGAATGATATAGTTATGTGCGTTGGCAATTTTTGCTGCCTGTTCAATGGAGGCCCTTGGTGTACCAAGGCTACCTAATGCAATGTTGTTGGCGATGGTGTCATTGAAAAGTATAGGCTCCTGGGTAACGATACCCATAAGGTTGCGCACATCGCTGATTTTATAATCTTTGATTTTCACCCCATCAATCAGCAATTCACCACTGGTGACATCGTGAAAGCGCGGGATCATATCTGCCAGGGTTGATTTTCCTGAACCAGAAGATCCCACCAGTGCGATGGTCTTTCCTTTTTCGAGTTTCAGGTTGATATTGTGCAGCACTTGCTTGTCGCCATAAGAGAAACTCACATTGCGGAATTCCAGCGACTGGTTGAAACCGTTTAGTGGAACGGGGTTTACCGCTTCTACAACTGTTTCTTCTTCATTGATAAGGCTCTGAATACGTTCAATGCTTGCCGCACCGCGTTGGATGTTGTAAGACGCTGCACTAAAAGATTTCAGCGGGTTGATGATCTGTGTAAATATGGCGATATAGGTGAGAAAATCGGGCCCACTCAGCGTGAAACTATCTCCCAATACCAATCGGCCACCATAATATAAAACACAACATACGGCTAGAATACCGAGGGTTTCAGAAACCGGAGAGGCAAGATCACGGCGACGGTTAGCCGAATTTTTGATCTCCAGTAATTTTTCGTTTTCAGTTTTGAATCTGCCGATCTGCTGCTGCTCAGCGTTGAAACCTTTAACCACACGAATACCGCCAAGGGTTTCTTCAATGGTAG
>REAQ01000071.1 GCA_004294195.1 Sphingobacteriales bacterium
CTTTGTGCATTGGCCTTTGCTATGCAATTACAAGCCCAGAAGGTGGTGGATAAAGCCATCATCAAGATGAAAACGGAAACCACCTTCCCCGAGAATTTCAACCCTGGCGGTGGTGATGGCGGCGGTGGTGGTGGCGGCTTCCAGATGCCCCGTGAGATAGAAGCCAACACAACGGTTTGGTACAAAGGCAAGTTCACGAAGATGGAAAACCAAAGTGATTTTGGCACCAGCCAGACCATCATCGATAGAGATGCCAAAAAGACCACAACCCTCATGGAAGCCATGGGCAGGAAGATGGGTTGGTATTCAACCGAAGCGGACCAGGAAGCCATGGAAAAACGCATGGACTCTTCCCGTGCTGCACGCAGGGATTCCTTGGAAAAGCTCGGCTTGAGTTTCGCGAGGAATGAACCGGAAGTAACGGTGGGAACAGAAACCAAAACCATTGCCGGATTCACTTGCAAAAAAGCGATCATTAAAACCAAGGGCCAGAATGGTCAGGTGAGTGAAACCACCGTTTGGTTCACACCTGATTTCAAAATGGGCGAAGGCTACACGCTCAACAGCAACTCCGGTGGCGGTGGCATGATGCGTATGATGAGCATGACGCCCCAGGGTCTGGATAAGATCGATGGATTCCCGATGGAATACGAGATCGTAAGGCAGAACGGCATGCGTGTACACATGGTGGTGACCAAAGTGCAACTGGATGCGGACATCGCCGACAAAACATTTGAGATCCCTAAGGGTTATGATATTAAACCGATCTCCGAAATGGGCGGCCAGGGTGGCGGCAATCGATTCAGGATGGGCGGTGGTGGAAACCAATGATGAATCTCGCCGTATTGACTATCAGCAGGTATCCTGCAAAACATAAGATAACCGCATTTCATTCAATGGCTTTGTTCAGGCCCTCGCTGGCGCTGAACAAAGCCATTTCCTTTTACAAGCTGATGGGAACGGGCAGGAATGGAACATTCGATAAAAACCCCGACTGGCAGCAGTACGCGATCTTTTCTGTTTCGGGGATCGATGAATTGCCGGCGATGGATCTGCCCTATCAACAATGGCGAAACAAATATTACGGTGCGTTTATCAACCGTTATTGGAATTGGGCTGCTGTTGAAACCACAACTTTTATTTTAGAGCCCATTCTTTCCCACGGCACCTGGAATAAAAAAACCATCTTCCCCGCTCCGCTTTCAGCCGGTATGCCCGGGGAACAAATTGCGGTGCTGACAAGGGCTTCCATTAGAATCTCCAAAGCCCGGGAATTCTGGGCCAATGTGCCGCCAGTGCAACAACAAATGGCGGAAACCGATGGGCTTCTCTATTCCGTTGGTATTGGTGAAGTGCCTTATCTCAGACAATCAACCTTCAGCATCTGGAAAGATGAAGCCAGCATGAAGGCGTTCGCTTACAAGATGCAGGAACATCGTGAAGTGATCCAGAAAACAAGATCCCGAAACTGGTATAGCGAAGAGATGTTTACGCGTTTCCGGGTGCTGCAAACTTTCTCCCGCAAGTATTGAAAGCAATAGCCACTCATATCCAACAAACCAATTCCCAAATACCAGTGCCAATTGCTATTTACCAATTGCCAATTGCCAATTGCTTAAAATGATCTCCATTCCTTCTTTAAAACTCATCGGCTCATACCCCAATAACTCTCTTGCCTTCCTAATTTCAAAAGGCGTGCGCAACGGCCTTACTGCAGCCTGGGTAAAAGTAGATGCATCCACCTTGGTGATCAGGGAAGCATCTAGCTGCATGTATTCAGCAACCATTAGCGCGATATCATGAGGAGATAGAATATCCTTTCCTGAAATATGCCAGACACCCTGATATTTCCCTTTCGTTATCAATAATAACGCAGCAGCGAGATCACCCGCAAAGGTGGGTGTGCGAACCTGATCCCCTACTACACGGATCGGCTTCCCCTTTTGTAATTCGCCCAACACCCAGGAAATAATATTGGTGCGAGTACCCACCAGCGTAGTTCCATATACTAAAACGGTGCGCACAATGGCCCATCCATGCGGATAGTTGCGCACCAGTTTTTCGGAACGCAATTTCGTGAGACCGTAATAATTTACCGGGCCGGTTTCATCCTCTTCCTTATACGGACCGCCCGTGCCTGGGAATACGAAATCGGTGGAAACATAGGTGAAAAAACTGTCGTGCTTTTCAGCCGCTTCCAATAAAAAAGCGGTTGACCTGGTATTCACGAGATCTGCCTGCTCCCGATTCAGCTCACAGGTGTCCGGTTGTGCCTCTGCGGCAGCGTGAATCACTGCCTCGGGTTTGAACTGTTCAAACACAGCATGAATATTTTCCGGATCAGTGATATCCATTTGTTCAAAATGGATGTCCTTCATCCACTCAGCCGGAATCCTACATGGCCCCCTACCCGTTACGATAACCTTTCCGGGCCAATCATGCAAGATTCGGATCAGGTATTGACCCACCAGTCCGTGGATGCCTGTGATGAGTAGTTTCATTCGGTAAAATTAATCCAAGGCTTTTAACCAGGGTGAGTGTTTAGGAGAAGTGTTTAGAAGAGGGGAAAGGTATTCCTAAACACTCACCCTAAACACTCACCCTAAAATCATATCTTCACGCACCCATTAAGCGGGAATTGTGTACTTTTGACGCTTAAGGGCTATTTCTCAACGATTTAGCAAGCTGAAAAACCAAAACAGCCAATTTTTTTGGAATGAGTAAAAAAGTCAGCAAGATCGGTGTGCTTACTTCGGGCGGCGATGCGCCAGGCATGAACGCCTGTGTGAGAGCCGTAGTGCGAACCGGTATTTTTGAAGGATACGAAGTTTACGGAATCATGCGCGGCTACCAGGGTATGCTGGATGACGATATCCACAAACTGGAATCCCGCAGTGTAGCCAATATTATTCAACGCGGCGGTACCATCCTGAAGACCGCACGGTGCAAAGAATTCTTCACGCCAGAAGGTCGCAAAAAAGCCTACGAGAACCTCAAGAAAAGAGGCATTAATGCCCTGGTGATTATCGGTGGTGATGGCTCCTTCCGCGGCGCAGAGATCTTCTCTAGTGAATTTGATATTCCCTGTATCGGAATCCCCGGTACCATTGATAAAGACATCGCAGGAACGGATTTCACTATTGGTTTTGATACGGCGGTGAATACGGCCGTGGAAGCGATCGACAGGGTACGGGATACCGCCGATGCCC
>REAQ01000072.1 GCA_004294195.1 Sphingobacteriales bacterium
TGCTCCTGCAGCACCAGGTGCATACCATGCAGAAGTTCCGATGAGTTTAGTTAATGTTGCACCACCTACCATGGTATCTGCAACCACGGCTTTCTGCGTGTCTGCATCCATATATTTAGTGACAGGCGTGCTGTTCCAGGTAGCGTGACGGATCAATGGGATCATCGTGGTATCACCATGTCCGCCAATCACCACGGCATTCAGATCAGCCGGGCTGCAACCCAAGCGTTGACTTAGTTGATATTTGAATCTGCTGCTGTCAAGCGTGCCACCCATACCGATGATGCGGTGCTTGGGCAGTCCGGTTGCAGTGAGCGCGAGATAGGTCATAGTATCCATCGGATTACTGATCACGATGATGATGGCATTGGGAGAATGCTTGAGGATATTCTCTGCAACACCTTTCACGATGCCCGCATTGGTGCCGATCAGTTCTTCTCTCGTCATGCCCGGCTTGCGCGGGATGCCCGAAGTGATCACCACCACATCAGAACCTGCGGTTTTAGTATAGTCGTTGGTGCTGCCCGTGATGCGCGTATCGAAACCCAGCAGGGTAGCGGTCTGCATCATGTCCTGCGCTTTACCTTCGGCCAGTCCTTCCTTGATGTCAAGCAATACCAGTTCATGGCAAAGCTCTTTCCGGGCGATATTGTCGGCACAAGTAGCACCCACGGCACCTGCACCTACTACAGTTACTTTCATCGTGAAAAAATTTTAGCAAAAGTAAGGAAATCAATTCTTCCCTAACGCATCAAGGATCTTATCCACCTTCGTATCACCTTCAAATACGGTGATGAGGTTGCGGTTCTTATCATATAGCGCGAGGAAAGGTGCGGAACGTACGCGATAGAACGGACCGAAGAAGTATTTCACATCCCGACCCACATGTACATTAGAATATTGATAGAGTTTATACTGCCGGATGAACTCTTTCATTTTATACACCGGCTGGAAGGTAGCCATGATGATCTCCGTGTTCCGAAGTTCGGTCATGTTTTTGGTCATGAGGGAAGCCTGCTTTTTGCAATGATCACATTCCGGGCTGAAAAGTATAATGATGACGGGCACGCCTTTTTTAATATCCCGGGAGGAATACCAGCTGGTACTGTCTTCCTGCAGAATACTGAAGCTGGGCAGGGATGGATACTTTAAATAAGGTGCATCCTGGTCCTGGCCGTAGGACTTCACACACATCACCGCAAACAGGAACAGGGTAAAAATCTTCATCAAGAAGTTTTGGCAAATGTATTCCGATTACAAGAAAGGTGAATACTAAAAAATTGCAAAAACAAGATGACATTAAATTTCTTTAGCTTTGCCGCCCTGACATAACAAATCGCATTTATGGCAAATACATCGGATATCAGCAGGGGCATTATCCTCAAATTGGACGGAAGCCTCTATACTGTGGTAGAATACGGGGAAAACAAGACCGCCCGGGCGGCCGCAAAGGTTTGGGCCAAGCTCAAAGGCGTGGATAACGCCCGTACCATTGAAAAGACCTGGAACTCAGGCGAGACCATCTTCCCGGTGCGTGTGGAACGTAAAGACTACCAGTACCTGTATAAGGACGAAACCGGCTATAACTTCATGGATAGCGAGACTTTTGAGCAGATCGCTGTGGCGGAGAGCCTGGTGGATGCCCCCCAGTTCCTGGTTGACGGCCAGGGTGTAACCGTGCTGATCAATACCGAGTCAGACACGCCGATGTCTGTGGAGCTTCCGGATAAGATCATCTCCAAGGTGACGTATTCCGAGCCAGGAGTAAGGGGCGATACCGCTACCCGTACCCTGAAGCCCGCTACAGTTGAGACTGGCGCCACCGTGATGGTTCCCTTGTTCGTGAATGAGGGCGATGTGATCCGCATCAACACCAAAACCGGTGAGTACATTGAAAGGGTAAAAGAGTAAAATCACCTCGTTTTTTATAGAAATGGGCAGAAAATGGATGTTTTTTGCCCATTTTTTGTTGTTTTAAGGGATAAATAAAGCATTGTTGATATGATACAATGCTTATCTTAGCCCCCGGCCGCAACCAAAACGATTTTTAAAATAGCTTCCATGGATTTCAGACAAATTCAGGACCTGATCAAAATGATCAATAAGTCCAATATCGGAGAATTAACAATCGAAGAGGGTGAATTCAAGATCACCATCAAGCAGAAAAAAGACGAAAAACTGGTCTATGCCCAGGCTCCGGCTATGGCAGCGGCACCGGTTGCGCAGGCTCCCGCGATGGTAGCTCCAGCTTCCACTTCTGCTGTACCCGCTGATGATAAAGCGGCCGCACCAGCCAAAACAGATAACCTCCTGACCATCAAGAGCCCGATGATCGGCACTTTCTACCGCCGCCCTTCGCCCGATAAACCGATTTTTGCAGAAATTGGTGATGAAGTAGCCCCTGGCAAGGTGGTATGTATCATTGAAGCGATGAAGCTGTTCAATGAAATTGAAAGCGAAGTGAAAGGCAAGATCGTGAAGATCCTGGTGGAAGACGCTTCACCGGTTGAATACGATCAACCGTTATTCCTGGTTGATCCCGCATAATCAACTTCATTATTTACACATGACAAAAAACTCGATCGCTGGATTTAAAAAGATCCTGATCGCTAACAGGGGCGAAATTGCTCTTCGTGTGATCAGGACCTGTAAGGAAATGGGGATCAAAACGGTAGCCGTTTATTCTACCGCGGATAAAGACAGTCTCCATGTGAAATTTGCCGATGAGGCCGTTTGTATCGGCAGGGCATCCAGCGCAGAATCATATCTGAACATACCTCATTTGATGGCCGCGGCAGAGATCACCAATGCCGATGCCGTGCACCCCGGTTATGGCTTCCTGGCTGAAAATGCCAAGTTTGCCGAGATCTGTGGGGAATATAATATTAAGTTCATCGGCCCTACGCCAGACCAGATCCGGGCCATGGGTGATAAGATCACGGCCAAGGAAACGATGATCCGTGCGGGCGTACCCGTTATCCCCGGTAGCGATGGTCTGCTTGAAAGTGTTGACCAAGCCAAGGGCCTCGCTAAAGGAATTGGTTATCCCGTGATCCTGAAAGCCACTGCCGGCGGTGGTGGGAAGGGCATGCGTGTGGTGTGGCAAGAGGATGAATTGGAGAAGGCGTTTAACAATGCGAAGACAGAAGCGGGCGCTTCATTTAAGAACGATGGCATCTACATGGAGAAATT
>REAQ01000073.1 GCA_004294195.1 Sphingobacteriales bacterium
AAAAGGGGGATGACAATGATGAAAGGAGCCGTCGCGACGGAAAAGATGACACCAGATGCTGTTGCCTTGTTGGAAGGGTAAGTCGACCGATGCGGAGCTGATGGTGGAGGAAGTAGAGAGAACTGATAAGCGTAACAAGAGATAAAGGTTTTCGCCGAAAAGGGATGATTGTGTAGATCTGTTTCATAGAGTACGGATTTGATTAAGGTTACGGATTGACCATGTAAAACTAAACCTCATTCATAGCAATGTCAATAGCAGATGTGGAAAAT
The DNA here is from genome assembly GCA_004294195.1 of Sphingobacteriales bacterium. Taxonomy (GTDB): domain Bacteria; phylum Bacteroidota; class Bacteroidia; order Chitinophagales; family Chitinophagaceae; genus Pollutibacter. Next base: position 273 of record REAQ01000073.1, read on the forward strand.
ACGGTCAATTGGAGGGTTAATACATACAATTTTTCGGCGCTGTTTTTTCCGCTAATTTGCAACCCATTGATACCATGCGAATTGCAGTAAATACAAGGTTCCTGGCTGTTTCAGAATTGGAAGGGTATGCCCATTTTACTAAGGGATTGATACTCAATATGCATTCCTTTTTCCCGGAAGATGTGTATACATTTCTCTACGATCGTGAACCGGTTTCGGTTATCCATGAACGTAATATTGAGCACCTCCATTCCGGGCCTCATGCCCGGCATCCACTGCTATGGAAATGGTGGTATGATCTGTCTATGCCAAGGATGGCGAAGCGCGCAAAAGCGGAAGTGATTTTTTCCCCGGATGGGTTTTGTTCACTCACTACACCTATCCCTCAGGTGCTGGCTATCCATGATCTTGCCTTCCTGCATTTTCCGGAAGGGATCAGTGCTATGCAACGGCGATATTATGTACGCAATACACCGAAGTTCATCCGCAAAGCAAAACATATTGTCACGGTATCTGAGCATGCCAAGGCCGATATCCTTGAACACTATCCGGAAGCATTGGGGAAGATCTCGGTTATTTATAACGATGCGGACCCTGGGTTTCGGCCTCTTGACTGGAGTGCCAAGGAAGGAGTTAAATCTTCGTTGACGGATGGGTGTGAGTATTTTTTATACACGGGAGCCATTCATCCGAGGAAGAACCTGGTGAACCTGTTGAAGGGTTTTTCATGGTTTAAGCAGCGACATAAAAGCAACATGAAACTCGTCTTATGCGGAAGGCAAGCCTGGAAAAACGATCAGTTTCGTGCGCAGCTGGCAACCTATAAATACAGGCAAGATGTAGTGCTTACCGGGTATTTGCTGCAGGAGCGGTTGGTGGAAGTGATGGCATCAGCCTATGCCCTTGTCTATCCTTCGCTTTGGGAAGGGTTTGGGCTTCCGGTGCTGGAGGCGATGCGCAGTGGGGTGCCTGTGATTGTCTCTAACAACAGTGCTTTACCAGAAATAGCAGGTGATGCCGCCGTGTATGTGGAGCCAATGGATCATGAAGGCTGGGGCAAGGCAATGGGCCTGATCTATAAGGATGAAGATTTCCGAAGAGCCTGTATTGAGAAAGGCCATGTCAATGCCGCGAGGTTCTCATGGGAGCAAAGTGCCCGCGATATGCACGCTGTTTTAGCGAGTGCCTGTTGCTAAAAGTGATAAGGTAAAGTGAGAAGTGCGAAGTGTGCAACCTGCAACCTCCAACCTGCAACCTCCAACCTAACTTTCCTATCTTTGCACCATGAATAAGTCTACCATAACCGTCGATGTATTTCTGGATGATCAGAAAGTCCCGGAGAAATTGAGTTGGAGCGCCACACAGAGCTCTGTGGATGAGCCGCAGGATGCCAAAGCGATGATGTTGAGTTTTTGGGATGGGAAAGAGAAAGCGGCCCTTCGCATTGATCTCTGGACGAAAGACATGATGATGGATGAGATGGCTGATTTTGTGTACCAGAATATAATGACGATGGCAGACGGGTTTGAGCGTGCCACCCGGCAAGCGGAGCTGGCCAGGGATATGAAAATATTTGCGAAAGCTTTTATGCAGAAGTTTCAGCAGAACACTGCTGCGTCTACAAAAGATTCGCATCAACATTAATCTAAGATCGTATGCAACTAGAGAAACAAGTGATGGAGCAGTTGAAAGCTGCGATGCTGGCAAAAGACGAGGTTGCACTGAGAAGTCTCAGGGCTATCAAGGCAGCCATTTTGCTTGCCAAAACTTCTGAAGGCGCCAGTGGCGATATTAAAGAAGAAGACGAGATCAAGCTTTTGCAAAAATTGGTGAAGCAGCGCAAGGATTCGGCTGAGATTTTCCACCAACAGCATCGTGAGGACCTGGCGAAGAAAGAAGAAGAAGAAATTGCTGTGATTGAGAAATTCCTACCGAAGCAATTGGATACGGAAGAACTTAAAACCATCCTGAAGGATATCATTGCACAAGTGGGCGCACAATCCAGTGCAGACCTCGGCAAGGTAATGGGGGTGGCTACAAAGCAACTCGCGGGTAAAGCGGATGGAAAGACGATTTCTGCAACGGTGAAGGAAATGTTGGGGTAATTAATGGTTATAGATATTATATTCCTGGTCATTCTAGCTTTGGCGGCGTTCAAAGGATTCCGGCAGGGCCTGGTGCTTGCTGCGTTTTCATTTGCAGCATTTTTCATTGGGTTGGCTGCGGCAATCAAGCTGTCTGCTGTGGTGGCCGTATGGCTGGAAGAGAGTTTTCAGAAACCATCTGCCTGGTGGCCTTTTCTGGCCTTCGCCCTCGTATTGCTCATTGTGAGTGGTTTGGTGAGAGTAGCAGCTGCATTGGTCTCCAAAACGATAGACCTGGTGATGCTCGGTTGGGTCAATAAGCTTGGCGGATTTTTATTGTATGCTATTTTATACACCCTGATCTTTAGTGTGGTCTTGTTTTATTACGACCAGATGGCGCAAATTGCTGCAGACACCAAGGAGCGTTCATTCATTTACAGTTATATTGAGCCATGGGGTGAATGGACCATGAGTGCATTGGGCAAATGGATTCCGCAATTGAAAGATGTATTTCATGATATGGAGCGGTTTTTTGAAAAGGTAGGGACGGACTTAACCAATTAATCACCAGAAACCTATATTTTAGCATCCGAGGGACATTATTTTGAGTTACGAAATTAAACAGGACGGCAAGTTTAAATACATCGATGCGGGTCAGGGCGAGCCTCTGGTATTGCTGCATGGTTTGTTTGGGGCCTTGAGTAATTTCGAGCACCTTATCAATTATTTTGTACCCCATAACAGGGTGTTGGTACCGATGTTGCCTTTATTTGACCTGGATATTCTTCATACCTCCGTTGGCGGGCTGCAGAAATTCGTCCACAAATTCATCG
>REAQ01000143.1 GCA_004294195.1 Sphingobacteriales bacterium
AGGGTTTCCAGGTCCTTGATCCGCTGGATATACTGCTGCATGATCTCCCTTCTGGCTCCGGGACGGGCGCCACTGATGGTGTCACAGGCCTGGATAATGGGTGAGATCACATATTGCATTTCCATTTCATCGTGGTGCGCGCCGATGGCGTTGACCACTGCAGGGTTTTCCCCGTATCTCTCAGCCAGCTTAGCACCCAGCAAGGCGTGACTCAGTTCAGTTTCTTCGTCAGGTACCTTTCCAATATCATGGAGCAGACCGGCCCTTTTAGCCAGTTTGGGGTTCAGGCCCAGTTCAGCAGCCATGATTCCGCAGATGTTGGCTGTTTCGCGGCTGTGCATCAAGAGGTTTTGGCCATAGGAACTCCGGAACCTCATTTTCCCCACAATCCTTACCAGTTCTTTGTGCAAACCGTGGATACCGAGTTCAATAACCGTCCTTTCTCCAATATCCATCACCTGCTCCTCAATTTGCTTGCGGGTTTTCTCCACCACTTCCTCGATGCGGGCGGGGTGGATCCTGCCATCCGCCACCAGCCTTTGCAATGAAAGGCGGGCAATCTCCCTACGCAGAGGGTCAAATGATGATAATACGATGGCTTCCGGCGTGTCATCCACAATCAGGTCAACGCCGGTAGCGGCCTCGATGGCACGGATGTTCCGGCCTTCCCGACCAATAATCTGACCCTTGATCTCATCACTCTCCAGGTTAAATACGGTAACCGTATTCTCAATGGTTTGCTCCGCAGCGGTACGCTGGATGCTCTGGATGATGATCTTCCTGGCTTCCTTATTGGCTTTTTGCTTGGCGTCTTCGATGATCTCCTGTTGAAGAGACAGCGCTTGGGTATGAGCCTCTTGTTTCAGGCTCTCTACCAGCTGGGATTTGGCTTCTTCAGCCGTCAGGCCCGCAATTTTTTCCAACCTGCGGATATGCTCCTCCTGGTGTTTCTCCAGTTCGGTCCGCTTTTGGTTGATCACCTCGATCTGGCGATTCAAATGATCCTTAATGGTGTCATTTTCCTTGGCCTGCTTGTCCAGGCTTTCTAATTTGGTATTGATGGATTGCTCCTTTTGCTTGATCCTGTTCTCGCTGTCGTTGATCTTGCGGTTGCGGTCCAATACCTCCCTGTCGTGCTCACCTTTTAGTTGTACAAACTTTTCTTTGGCTTCCAGCTGTTTTTCTCTCTTGATGGTCTCAGCCTGGTTTTTTGCGTCGGAAAGGATTTTTTGTACTTGTTGTTCAGCTTCTTCTACTTGTTTTTTTGTGTTTACGGCAAAAAGGAACTTACCCGCTCCTATGCCTACGGCTAAAGCAATTACACCAATTATAATGGGTAAAATCTGATTGAAATCCATGTAAGTTGGGTTTTATCAATGTCTCACGGTTTAAAAAATACCCAATTCGGGCTATAGTGATCAAAGATAATTAAATAATGCGGCAAATAGTGTAGTTCGCAGGTTGCAGGTCCCAGGTAGCACGGAACACCCTGCGAACTTGCGACCTGCGCTCTTGCGAACTATTCAGGAAGCAGGGCTTCCAGCGAAGACAGCGCCTCATTTATCCCCGTTTCCGTAAAATGGCCCGCTTGTTGCTCCGTAACAAACCACAGCAGAACCATGGATATGTAATCCTGCATGTCCTTACCCGCAAAACTGGTCTTGAACTCCAGGATTTTGTCGTTGATCTTTTTGGTGATCTTCCTTACTGATTCTTCATCCGATGACTGGATCCGGATCCGGTAAGTACGGTCTCCAATGACAATATTGATGGGTAATAAATGTTCCTGCAACATATTTTAATGCTTTTCGCTTGGTTGAATGATAATTTTTATATATTTATAAACAAGTTGTTCACTTCCCAGGCCCTTTGTTAGACCCACCTACTGACCTTGAAGATACACAAAGAAGGATATTTGCCTCTACCCCTTTGAGATCTTAACGTTTAAACTGCCTGTCTACATGATCGCCAGACCTAAATCAGCTGTCTTCATTGACGCCGTTGTATTTGAAGTGGATTGCGATGAGCCCGCTTCCCCGCTAAGAGCGGTTCTCAAAGATGAGTCCGGATGCATCATCTGCACCCTATCGGCCGAAATGCCCATTGGAAAAACCCACTATCGGTGGCATGGCTTGAACGACCTCCCTTATGGCATCTACCATCTCATTATGCACCACGGAGAAGAAGAAACTTCTGTGAGGATGGTGAAAAGAATTTAAGAAAGGGTATAGGTGTGCGAATGATTATTGCGAAAGCATGGCAATACACCTGTCGATTTCTTTGATGTACTGATTCAGTTGCTTTTCGAACGCTTTTTTGGAGACTTCATCCATTTGGCCGCCTGAAACCTTTGCAAGGTTCAACTGCTCTTCAAGCTGACCTACTTTCTCCTTCAGTTCCAACTCTAAGCCCTGTTTACGGTCCAACTCCGTTTTCAGTTTTTCATTCTCCTTCTCCAGGGCCTGTTGCTTTTTTACAAGTGCCTGAATTTTTGTCCTGATCCGATCGATCTGTTCAATAGGTTTCATGATTTCCTGATTTCGGCGTTGAGTTCCCTCTCAAAAGTTACGATGATTTTTTGCATCATTTCGTCCACATCTTTATCGGTCAGGGTTTTTTCTTCATCCTGGAAGGTGAAACTCATAGCCATGGATTTCTTGCCAGCACCCAGCTTCTCACTTTCAAACACATCAAACAATTTGGTTTGGGTGAGCCTTGGCATCTTCACTTTTTTTACCAGTCCATCAATCTGGTGGTAATCCAGTTTGTTGTTTACCACAATGGCAAGGTCCCGCTGCACTGCAGGGAATTTTGGAATCTCCCGATAGCGCAATTGTTGGGTTGCAGCGAGGCTCAGGCAATTGTCCCAGAGCAGATCCACAACGTAAACATCTTGCTTTACACCGAATTGTTCCGCGAATTTTGGATTGAGTTTGCTCACCGCGCCCAATGTTATTTTTCCGGCAACCATTGAAAGGTGTTCAGCCATCTTTGTGTGCGTTTCTGCAACGAAAGAAACAGTAGTGATACCGAGCTGGCGCAGCATGGCTTCTCCCACTCCTTTGGCGTAGTAGATGTCCGTATTTTCCTTTTTAATGTGCCAATTTTCTTCCCTGCTTTTTCCGGTTAGGAACAAAGTGAGGTGCGTCGTTTCTTCATAT
>REAQ01000268.1 GCA_004294195.1 Sphingobacteriales bacterium
CAGAACCCAGTTACTCTGCGACTATTTTGGTGATAAAGTGGAGGCCTGTGGCATTTGTGATGTGTGCCGACAGCAAAAAAAAGCAGGCGACAAACAACTGGCTGTTACCATTGAAGAAAGGATCAAAAAACTGCTTCAAAAAACGGCCTTTCCGGCGATAGAACTGAGGGGAGCATTTCCCGAAGAAGAACATTTACATTTCCTGAAAGTATTGTCTTCTATGGAGGCGGAGGGCCTTGTATACATTGACGCAGAGGGAAGGATAGCCCTAAAATAAAAAATGGGCCAGGATAGACATCCAGCCCGTTTTTAAAATCCAATATCCTATGAAAAACCGTTGTAAATATAGAGATGAAAACATGAGGTTTGATACCCTGTTGGTGGTATTTTTTTCAATCGTTTCATCGTCTTTTCACAATGGTTTGATTTCTAATGACTAACATCCTAAAATAATTTTCAACACTATTTATTTTAGGGATATGATTCAGGGTAAAAGATGCCATAAACTGCTAGAAAAGGCTTTTTTTCTTCCGGCCACCCAGTCCCAGAGCGCCTAATAAACTACGTGTCAGGATATTTGCAGCGGTACGGGTAGCTTGTTTAACCGCCGTGTTGTCAAATATGGATTCTTCTTTCTTTGGCTTTGCTGCAGTTTTCTTTTCTGCTTCCTTTTCAGCTTGTTTTTGTGCCGCTTGCTGGCTGGCTTCTTGTATCCTCGAGGTCAAAAGTTCAAATGCACTTTCACTATCAATCTCCTGATTATATTTTTTCACCAGTGCTGATTGATTCACCAAGGTATCCATCTCTTGTTCAGTTAACACGTCCATTCTAGAGGTTGGCGGCACAAGCATGGTATGAACAAGTGGAGTGGGGATGCCTTTTTCATTGAGAAGGGTTACAAGCGCTTCACCGATGCCCAACTGAGTTAAAAGGTCTTCCACTTTATAAAATGTGGTCTCGGGATAGTTCTGTGCCGCTTGCTTAATGGTTTTCCTATCTGCGGCCGTAAACGCTCGTAAGGCGTGCTGCACTTTAAGACCCAGCTGGCTGAGAATAGAGGCCGGCACGTCCTGCGGATTCTGTGTGATGAAGAATATGCCCACGCCCTTGGAGCGAATGAGTTTGATGACGGTTTCAATCTGCTGAAGTAGCGCATCAGTGGCTTCCTGAAAAACAAGGTGGGCCTCATCAATGAACATGACCAGCTTGGGTTTATCGATGTCCCCTTCTTCCGGAAGATTTGCGTAGAGCTCTGCGAGCAGGCTCAACATAAACGTGGAAAATAATTTCGGCTTACTCTGCATATCCGTTACCCTCAGCACATTCACCCTTCCCCGTCCATCGTCTGCAATGCGCATCAGGTCCTCAATGTCAAATGAAGGTTCCCCGAAAAAAAGATCTGCACCTTGCTGCTGCAACTCAATGACTTTGCGGAGGATGGTTCCTGTGGATGAAGTGGATATCTTCCCGTACTCCGCCTCTATTTCTTTCTTGCCCTCGTTGCTGACGTACTGAAGTGTCTTGATAAAATCCTTCAGATCGAGAAGAGGCAGCTGGTTATCATCACAATATTTGAAGATCATGGACACCACTCCTTCCTGCGTATCATTGAGTCCCAGTATTCTGGACAAAAGGATAGGCCCGAATTCTATAACGGTGCTGCGTAACCGAACACCCTTCTCCTCGCTGAGTGACATCAGTTCAACCGGGAAAGCATTGGGTGTATAGGTGAGTCCCATTTGTTGCAGACGCTGGTTGATCTTATCATTAGCCACACCTGCTGAAGCAATGCCCGAGAGGTCACCTTTGATATCCATCAGCAACACCGGAACACTGGCATTACTGAGTCCCTCTGCCAATACCTGAAGTGTTTTTGTTTTTCCAGTACCTGTTGCTCCGGCTACAAGACCATGACGATTCATGGTTTGCAAAGGCACTAAAACTGGCGTACCCTCTACTGCCTGACCATCAAGCATCGCAATTCCCAACTGAAAATGCTCACCCTTGAACTGGTACCCCTGGTTCACTTGTTCTTTGAATGCAGCCACGTCCGCCATATTAGATCATATTTAAACGGAAGGTAATAAATGTGCGTGCATTGGCTGGCAAACCGGCATCAAAAAATTGCAAGTAGGATAATTTCTGGGTTTTCGATACATTGAAACCTAAACCGTGTCTATGGCCATGCGTGCATTGTCCAGATGGCTGCTGTTGATTATCCTGAATGGATACATCCTGTATAGCATTATTGGGCTGATTGCCTATGTTGTATTTACAATGTCTGGGGAAAAGCAATCACTCTGGCAAAGCATTCAATTTGGAGAATTTACTTTCCATAGAGAAAAAACAAACAACGCATCGTCATACTATATAGGTGTTAGTGAATGGACCCCTAAAATATTCAAAGACAGTGTGGTGATGGTTAAGGACGGCCAGGGAAATCTGCTGGCAACGAAAAAAGATCTCTCTGGTGCCGGATTTTTGATGCCTGTATCCAAATCCCAATATAAGTCCCTGGTCTACACATACCTTTTGTATGCTTTGTTGCTGATCAGCATGTTTTTTTACCTGATGATCCTGTTGGTGCGGTTTACCAGAACATCAATGACACACATGTTCAGGGATTCCCAAAACGGGAAAAGATTGAGAAGGATAGGCACCTTGCTCCTGGTGTTTGAGTGCATCCATCTTCTTTTTCCGGTTGCAGTTCGTTTTTTGCCCGGAATTCTCACTGGATATACCGGATTTGGGGTTTCGCTGAACCTTCCAGTGCCTACTGGTCTTCCATATGGGATAGTGGCAGGGCTGCTGCTGATCATCATTTCAGACGCCTTTGATGGTAATGACGAATGAGATGGAATCAGTACTGTTAAGGGTTTCAGCGTGTACACTAGCCTGTTATCACCTACAGGAGTAACCGAAAACCGCTTGCTTATTAACAAAAATTTATTGGCACTGTTTTTATATGCCTAAACAGTTTAATTTTATTTGTCAATAAATTCCACCACATGGCAGAGAACAGCAAACCCAAGATTCTTCTTTGTGAAGATGATCCCAACCTGGGAATGGTACTCAAGAACTATCTTGAGTTAAACGATTATGATGTTGTACTGGAGCGTGACGGCCGTCTGGGTCTTGCTGCGTTTCAACGTGAAAAATTTGATCTCTGCCTCCTTGACGTCATGATGCCCCATATGGATGGCTTCACATTGGCGGAGGAGATCCGGGACATTAACCCAGACGTTCCGCTTTTTTTCCTGTCTGCAAAAACGATGAAAGAAGACATCATCCAGGGATACAAACTTGGGGCAGATGATTACATTACCAAGCCTTTTGACAGTGAAGTTCTGCTGTTGAAGATCAGGGCCATCCTAAAAAGAAATGAAGAACTAAACAAGGAACAAGCGAACATTGAATTTGACCTTGGCCAGTATCATTTCAATCCTAAACTGCGTGAGCTTTCCGTTCATGGCAAAATGCAAACGCTTTCTCCTAAAGAAAATGAGTTGTTGAAAATGCTCGCCGAGTACAAGAATGACCTGCTGCCAAGGGAGATTGCCCTGAAAAAAATCTGGGGCAGTGACACCTATTTCAATGGGCGAAGTATGGATGTCTACATTGCCAAACTCAGGAAATACCTGAAAGAAGACAGTTCCATTGAGATCGTAAACATTCACGGCAACGGTTTCAGGCTCGTTACCAATCAGGCATAGAGATTCTTAACCGGTATATCAAATTTAATGGTGGTCCCCATTCCGTTGAGGATCACCATTTCTCCTTTTAAGGACTGAACTCTTTTTCGCATATTACCCAATCCATTCCCCGGTACGATCATACTTTCGTGAAATCCAACACCATTGTCGTGGATATTTATGTGTAGCTCGTCATCAATTGAAATGTCAACGTCCACGCTATTTGCATTTGCGTGCTTGGCAATATTGTTAAGCGCTTCTTTCACCAACAAGAATACATTCCTCCTGTTCTTACCCAAAACAGCAATGTCTGGAATCTGGTCCGGTGTATTGAAATGATAGTCGATATTAAGATCATCGAGATAGCCTACCGTGTACTGCCGCGTATACGCGATAAGACTTTGAAGGTTGTCATTGTTGTTGTTCAAGGCCCACACGATCTCATTCATCTTTTGGATAATATCATTGGAAGACGAAGAGATTCTCTCCAGGTACTTGCTGGAATCGGAATTCCTGCTGTGCTCCAGGCTCATCTCGCTTAACAACCGGATGGCGGTAAGCCCGCCTCCTATATCATCATGCAACTCAGCAGAAATACGGGAGCGCTCCTGCTCTACTGCTTGCTGTTTCATGAACTCAACGCGTTGTCTTTCCAGCCTTCTGTTGATATAAGACATGATGGCGAAATACATAACCAACAGCAACACGGCGCCTGAAAGCAAACGAAACCAAATTGTTTTCCAAAATGGCGGAAGGACATTTAGTTTTAACGACATGACCGATGAATTACGCAAGCCGTTATCGTTAACCATCCTGACATCAATATTGTATAAACCCGGTTCCATTTTTACCAATGGCAACAGACCACCTGCCTCTCCGTTCAGCCAGTCTTCGCCGAGTTCGCGTATCTTATAGTTAAGTTTTGTTTGTGCACTGGTGTAGAATACCAGCGGGCTAAATTCGAGAAAAATATCCTCGCCATATTTGGTGGTGATGACCCTTGTCTTGTTGATCTGCGAAGTAAGTGAGTCTTCCTGGTACACCCCATTCTTCCGCATTTTTGACAGAAAGATTCCTAAGGGGAGTGTATTCTTCTTGAGATCCCTTGTTAAAAACGAAATCAGACCCCCGGTTGTTCCCATGAAGACCTCATCGGCTTCTGTAACATATCCCGCATACATGTTAAATTCTTCGCCAGGCATGCCGTCATTGATATCAAAATTCTGAAAATTAAGGGAACGCATGTTAACCACAGACAGTCCTTTGTTAGTCCCCAGATAAATCAATGAATCCCGGAAGGGGACCATTTTGTAAATCGCATCATTGCAGAGTCCGTGTTCCGTAGTCAGTGCCTTTACCGTTCTTGTTTTTTTATCAATTACATTCAGTCCACCCCCTATCGTAGCCAACCAGATCCGCTTTCCATCATCATAAACATCAAAAACCTGTCGGTTACTCAGCTTGCTACCTAACTTACCCTGCGTACCGAAACTCTCGAAAGCCTTTCCCGTGGAATGTAAAATGGAAACACCCATATCATGCGATACAATGATATTAGATGCATCATCTCTAATCACTTTATAGGTTATGTCTGAAGGAAGGCTCAAAGGATTGCTTTCTTCATTTTTGAATTGATGAAAACCATGGGTTCGTAAATTGTACCGGATCAATCCATCGTTTGAAGTAGCCATCCACAAGGTATCCTTATGGATCAGATATGACCTTACGTCAGTATTTAGCACGGATAGAATCCTGATTTGTTGAGGTCTTTGAAGGATATACTTCCCATTTCTTTCCAACAATTCAAATATGCCTGCATCAGAGGTAATCCACCATCTACCGGGCGCTTCTTCATTTACTTCTCTAAAACGAATGGATTGGCCGCGCAGGTTATGATTCTCCTCTAAAGGAAGGTAGGTGCCGGATCTCCGGTTGAAAACGGTCACGCCGCCGGAAGTGGCAAGAATGATCAGGTCTTTTCTTGCAAACACCCCGTACATGGTTGAACCCCGTATCCGTTCAGCTGTTGCCGTTAAGCCTGGATAGGTATTGAACCGTTGGGCGTCATCATGGAAACTCTGCACTCCGTTCTCTCCACTAACCCACATCCCACCATTTCCATCAAAATACAGATCATGAATCCTGTTGCTTGTTAAACCACGCGATGAACTGAAGTCTTCTTTGAGTTGATCGATGTATCCTGACTTGGGAAAGTAAATACGTAATCCCCGGGTAAGGCTTGAAATCCAAAGATTCGACTTAGCATCAAATTCGATATCGTGCAGTTTTTCATTGGTACTCAGAAAAGTGGGTTTGGAAAAAGCAATACTGTCTTTAGTGACGAGATTGAAACTGTACAAACCATGATCCGTGGCCATCCAGCCAACCCCTTGCTTATCAAATTGAACAGCATTAACATTTTTAAGGACCTGGTTGCTCTTTATTCGCCTAAGTGAACCAAGCCCTCCGTCAGAAAAATACAGCCCTGTGCCAGATGCCAGCCAAACCCTTCCATTGCCATCCAATTGAAGTCCGTTTACAGACAGGGTATCTTTTGTATCCGGGAAGGTGCGAAGATTGAAAAAACGACGCTTGGTATTATCATAAACGGAAACACCATCGCTCAACCCTACCCATACGCGGTTAGCCCCGTCTGCCAGAATACTTGTTGCGTTATCACTAAGGACACTGGTACCTTCTTTGTTTGGCCTATAGTTGACAAACTTTTTGGTGAGCATTTCCATCCTGCTCACGCCACTGGCGCCGATGGCAAGCCATATGGCGCCATCATTGTCTTCCGTAATATCCTTGATTGAATTCTCACCCAGGCTGGTGGAATCATTGACCTTATGGTAATACGTAGAAAATTCCCTGCCATCATAACGGGTAAGTCCAAATTCTGTCCCGATCCAAATGAAACCGAGCCTGTCACGGTACACACAGTTCACCTCACTTTGAGACAATCCGTTGGCACTGCTATAGTTTCTGAAAGCAAGGTTATAGTACTGAGCCTGCATGATAAAAGGTATCAGCATGCACACGCAAATCAAATATGTCTGAAGTCTATTCAGCATGAACCTAAGTGACTAACTAAATAACAAAGCATCTCCCTTGGTACCCGGATACTTCCCCAGATGCTCATAAGCTTTGCCGGTAACTTCCCTACCGCGCGGGGTTCGCATGAGAAATCCTTCCTGGATCAAAAATGGCTCATACACCTCCTCTATCGTTCCAGGTTCTTCCCCTACCGCCGTGGCAATCGTTGAAAGGCCTACCGGGCCTCCCTTGAATTTATCGATGATGGCCAGCAGAATCCTGTTGTCCATTTCATCTAAACCATACTCATCTACACTCAGTGCTTTAAGAGCATGTTGGGTAATGCCCAGGTCAATGCTCCCGTTGCGCAACACCTGTGCAAAATCCCTGACCCTTCGCAACAATCCATTGGCGATCCTCGGCGTTGCCCGGCTCCTTCTCGCGATCTCTGCCGCAGCATCCGCTGTGATGGGAACGCCTAGTATTCCTGAAGATCTCTGTACAATCGCCTTCAGGGTTTCTGCTGAATAATATTCAAGCCTGGATTTGATCGCAAACCTTGACAACAAGGGAGCGGTCAATAATCCACTTCTTGTGGTAGCGCCAATGAGTGTAAACGGACTCAGATTGATCTGCACGCTCCGTGCATTAGGCCCTGATTCAATCATAATATCTATCCGGAAATCTTCCATCGCTGCATACAGGTACTCTTCTACCACTGTTGAAAGCCGATGGATCTCATCGATAAACAATACATCGTTCCGTTGAAGGTTGGTCAGCAAGCCGGCAAGATCGCCGGGTTTCTCGATGACTGGGCCAGAGGTTTCCTTGATGCTCACCCCCATTTCATTGGCAACAATCCGCGAAAGTGTTGTTTTCCCCAAACCGGGCGGTCCATGAAACAAAATATGATCCAATGGCTCATCCCTCATCTTTGCCGCCTGGATGAAAATCTTTAGGTTATCGATAATCTTTTGTTGGCCAGAAAAATCACTGATCGCGGACGGTCTGATGTGATTTTCAAACTCCCGGTCCATCAAACTCAACCCCTCCTTATCCTTATTTAAATGCTCATTGGACATGTTGTAAAAGTACGGTGTGGCTCAACGCTCTCCAAGCATAGTTTAAACATACTGGTACAGTTGACAGAACAAATCCGGGTCTGGACAGTTGGCCAGGTAACCTTCCTTCTCAGAGTACCTGCAGACCCCGGGATAGTCGCCTGATTTCCCTTCGATATCCACCATTAACTGAATATGCAAATGGGGTGGCCATGCGCCATTTTCTTCCGGAACGCCAAAATGGGCAAAGACCGATCCCGCAGCAATCCTGTCTCCCGCTTTGATCCGCAGGTCCGCAAGCGCAAGATGCCCATATAAACTATAGAACCGATGACCGCGCCATTGGTGTTCCAGTATAATGGTGGCCCCATAATCACCAAACTGGTTATTAATGGCAAAAGAATGAACATTGCCGTCAATTGCCGCCATGACAAGTGTCCCTGCTTCACCCCAGATATCCAGTCCCAAATGCAAGCGTCTGGGCTCCTCTCCCTGGTCAAAAACGACACTTCGGCCATAGATGGCGCGATGCTCACCATAACCGCCGATGAGATAACGGCAGCTCCTGCGATTACGCTCATCATCGATATACATCGAGAAGGCTTCGGTATCTGCCACCAGTTCCTCTGTCAACAACGTATTTAATGCTGTCAGGTTAATGGCGGCGAGTTGATCCCTTGCCGGATCAAAGGGTACTACAGAATGAAAATCAATGGAGTACCTTTGCAAATCATGAAGTAGTGCTGTCATATTTCATTGTTAAATTACCAGATTCTGAAATATCACAACAATATGCTTCGTTTATTTGATGCTATGAGAAGATCTTACCCTATCATCATTCTTCTTGTTCTGGTGACCCAATGCGTTATTGCACAATCGGTTACCGGCGTGTGGCGCGGAAAAATCTCGCGCGGAATGAAATCCTATAATCTTGAATTGAAACTGATCCGTGTGGGAGATAGCCTCACTGGTACCGCCTATTATTACAGCGGGTCCCATTATGCGCGTTTTGCCATCAAAGGCAGCATGACGATGGACGGCGATGTGTTGTGGTGGGATGAAGCCCTGATCAATTCAAGGGGAAACAGCATGATGATTCCTAACAAAACTGCACAGTTGTTTGCTGCAGATTTTAACTGCCCTGGCGAGGACATCATGAAGCTTGACGGCAATGCCGTGAAAAAAGAAGATGATGGCGGGAATGAAAAACCAGCAGAAGTACACCTGAATAAAGTGGTGCGACCGTTTTTTGAAGACGGCTGGGATGAGGTGCTCCAAGACTTTCCATACTATGCCGGACAACCTAAACTGATCAGACAAGTTGAAAAAGAACAATATTTTAACCCCGGGCCAGATCTTCCAAACCGTGGCGATATGGCCAAAACAAGGGACGCCACTCCGCAGCCCGTTGCCGTGAAGGAACTGATACCCGTAGCAGCACCACCCAGGAACATCAATGTGGAAGAGATGTTTGCGCAACGCAAGAAAGTATATGTTGCAGATATTCCTGTGACGGCAGACTCTATCCTGCTTCGCTTCTATGATCACGCAGAAATTGATGGGGACTCTATTGCCTTGTTCATGAACGGGAAACTCATGCAGAAACACATTCTACTGGCTGCTGAGCCTATTGAATTTTGGATTGCAGCCAAAGACCTGAATGAAGAAAATGAATTAACGATGGTTGCAGAAAACCTCGGCACCATTCCTCCAAATACTTCGCTCATGATCGCCTGGTGTAACGGCATACGTTATGAAGCGAAGCTGGAAAGTACAGAGGGGACGAGTGCTACGGTGAGGCTGATTAAAAAGAAAAACAGTCTGTTTACAACCCAATAACTCAATAACTCAGTAACTCAGTAGCTGGCAAGTCAACAATAGCAGCACGCCTTTTTGCTAAGTTTCTGCGTTGTTGAGTTACTTCGTTGTTGAGTTGCTCCTCTAATATGCCCGCATAAGTCTCAAAATAAACAACTACATCTTCCCGCTTATTCCGCTTCAGCCATCTGAACCCTCCCGGCAGTTTTGCCAGCACTTCCTTGTTATCCAGGTACTCGAGGTTGTGAATGTCTTTGTTATTAAGCCCTGCTTCCATCAGCTTGGAGATCAGATTGTCTACAGGTACCTGCGAAACGCCGCAGTACTCATTAGCGAGTTCCGTCCATTCGCCGATGCCGGTATGTGCATAGGCCAGGATTTCCTTACCTGTGCAATCAGTGAGCACCTGTAAAAGATTTCCGCAGTTGCACACGCCATGGTTTCCCCAGGCATAATGTGCCCCGTTGCGTAAACGCTGTGCGGTTTCCCGCAGGGCGTCAATAAGTGTAAATGTAGGTTTTGCCATACCCTAATTTACAAGTATAACAGCAATGGCGTTCCTTTGTTGAAGTTTATACCACCAGGTTGATCATCTTGTTCTTCACATAAATGATCTTCTTGGGCTGTTTTCCTTCCAGCCATTTTTTCACCACCTCGTCTTGCAGAACCATTCCTTCCACCTGTTCCTGGGTAGCATCCAGCGCAATACTCATTTCTGTGCGGGTTTTCCCGTTAATGGCAACAGGATACATCTTTGCGGTTTCCACCAGGTATTTTTCCTCCACAGCCGGCCACTGCGCATTCAGTACTGTTCCTTCTTTGCCCAATAAATGCCAGAGCTCCTCTGCAATATGCGGGGCAAAAGCAGCCAGCGAAACGGCCAGCTTTTCCAGGATCTTCCGTTGATGGGTTTTGAGGTCTAAGAGCTCGTTCACGCCGATCATGAATGCACTCACGGCCGTATTGAAGGAGAAACGCTCTGTGTCTTCATCTACCTTGCGGACCATCTTGTACAATGCTTTCCATTGTGCCTCTGTGGGCTCATGGTCGTTGACCAGTATTTTACCTTTTTCCTCATCTGCAAACAGTCGCCACACTTTCTTCAGGAACCGATGCACACCTTCAATCCCCTTGGTGTCCCATGGTTTGTCCTGTTCCACCGGACCAAGAAACATTTCATACATGCGGAAGGTGTCTGCGCCGTAACGCTCTACCACATCATCGGGATTCACCACATTGAAATAGCGTTTGCTCATCTTCTCCAAGCGGCTGCCACAGATGTATTTTCCATCTTCTGTAATGAATGTTGCTTCCGCATAGTCAGGCTTGAATTTTTTAAAAGCATTCATATCCAGTTCAAACCCGTTCACGATATTCACATCCACATGCAGCTCATCGGTCTCATACTGATGTTTTAACCCGGCAGATACAAATTCATGGGTGCCGCGTATACGATAGACGAGACGGGAGTCTCCACCGATCTTACCTTGGTTCACCAGGCGCTTGAACGGTTCGTCAAACCCAACATATCCCAGATCATACAATGCTTTCGTCCACATCCGGCTGTACAACAAATGACCTACCGCATGTTCTGTACCACCGATGTACAGATCAACCTGGTTCCAGTAATCACTGGCTTCCCTGCTGCAAAATGCCGCATCGTTGCCTGGATCCATATATCGAAGAAAATACCAGGATGATCCGGCGTAACCGGGCATGGTGTTCACTTCGCGGATACCTCCGTCATAGTGTTTCCATTCATCCAGATTAGCCAGCGGCCCTTCTGCTTCCGGACCTGGCTTCAATTCATCAAGGTGTGGAAGGGTAAGGGGCAATTCAGACTCCGGCAGCGGTACTGCTATACCGTCTTTCCATACAATCGGAAAAGGCTCACCCCAATAACGCTGACGGCTAAACGCCGCGTCACGCATTTTGTAGTTCACCCTCCTCGTACCAATACCTTCCTGCTCCAGTTTCTTTAACACCACATCGGTAGCATCCCTCATCACCATACCATTCAGGAAGCCGCTGTTCTCCAGGATGGCATCCTTGGTAGGGTTGGCGTCTTCGCCATTGAAGGCATCACCAATGATATTGGTGATAGAAATATCGAAGTGCTTTGCAAATTTATAGTCGCGCTCATCTCCACAAGGCACCGCCATAATAGCACCTGTGCCATAGCCTGCCAATACATACTCGGAGATCCACACCGGAATTTTTTTCCCATCAAAAGGATTAACACAATATGCGCCAGTGAACACACCGGTGATCTTTTTCTCGGCCATCCTTTCCCGTTCACTCCTGCTGTTTACATAGGCGAGGTACTCATCCACCGCTTTCTGCTGACCCGCGCTGGTGATCTTTGCCACCAGTTCATGCTCCGGTGCAATCACCATGAAGTCCACACCGAAAATAGTGTCTGGCCTCGTGGTGTATACTTTTAAAAATCGTTCTGCCCCATCGATCTTAAAATCGATCTCCGCCCCATAACTCTTCCCGATCCAGTTGGTCTGCATCTCTTTCATGCTGTCACTGAATTCAACCGTTTCCAGTCCGGCGATGAGCCTGTCTGCATACTCCGTGATCCGCAAGTACCACTGGCGTAGCTTCTTACGAACCACAGGAAAACCACCGCGCTCACTCACACCATTGATGACTTCATCATTGGCCAGAACGGTACCTAGGGCCTCGCACCAGTTCACTTCACCATAGCCACAATAGGCCAGGCGATAATGCATGATTATATCCTGCTTCTCCCTTTCACTAAACCCTTTCCAATCTGATGCACCAAAACGAAGATTTCGGTTACCCGGGCATTCATGCGCTGTATTGCCTTCCGTTTCAAAGAGGCTGATCAGTGTTGAGATGCGTTCTGCGCGCTGCGACCTGCGATTGAACCAGCTGTCAAACAGTTGCAGAAAAATCCACTGCGTCCATTTGTAATACGATGCGTCCGAAGTTTGTACTTCGCGGCTCCAATCATAACAGAATCCGATCCTGTCAAGCTGGGCCCTGAAATTATTGATGTTGTTGGCTGTGGATACAGCCGGGGGAATACCATGTTCGATGGCGTACTGTTCTGCAGGAAGTCCGAAGGAATCATAGCCCATCGGATGCAAAACGTTGAATCCTTTCAGGCGCTTGTGCCTCGAAAAAATATCACTGGCGATGTAGCCCAGTGGATGACCTACATGCAGTCCTGCACCGCTGGGATAGGGAAACATATCCAGCACATAAAACTTTGGCTTGGCTGATTGGTTAGACACTTTATAAACACCTTGCTCGCTCCAGGCTTTCTGCCATTTTTGTTCGATCGATCTGAAATTATACTCCATAAACATCATCACCAGGGCCATACAGAACTCATAATTTTATGTGAATCAGGCGCCGTTTTGGTGGCTGCAAAGGTACGTAAACGAGGTAAAATACCTACCTTGCATTCGCTACTAGCTACTAGCAAATAGCTATTTGCACCTTAACTCAATGAGCGAAATCAGCAAAACCTCCCTAAAAAGAAGCAAGCCCAGCTATTTCATGTCTATCCTCGGCGTGGCGCTGGTCCTATTTATCCTTGGCCTTCTGGGCTGGATCGTGATCAATGCCAGCAAACTGGAGAATTATTTCAAAGGAAACGTTCAGGTGCATGCCTTCATCAGAGAAGGAAGTCCGCAGAAAGAGATCGATTCCCTGTTGAATTATGTACAACAACGCCCCTATGCCACTAAAGTGGAATATGTGACCAAGGAGATGGCCAAACAGAAATT
>REAQ01000144.1 GCA_004294195.1 Sphingobacteriales bacterium
GTAACAATTTCAGGATAATAACCATATATCAGCCGATGATGTAAAAGGCGCTTTTCTTCCAGCAAACTTGTATTTGCGACCATTTCAGCAAATGAGAATGGATACAATCTGTATTCCCATTTTCTACCTGTAAGTGGTTCATTAATCTTATTGGCAAGTTCAAAAGCGGACGAACCAGTGGCAATGACTTTAACACCTTTTGAATTATCGATGATCAGTTTAATGCAGAGTCCAATGTTTTCAATTCGCTGCGCTTCATCAATGACTACTGTTCTACTATCACCAATAAGCGCTCTCAGTTGGGTAGACGTTGGTTGTTGCAATAAAGTCCGAATGTCTGTTTCATCGCCATTCCAAAATATAGTCGGTTGAGCAAATCTTTGAGCCAGTTGTTGAAGCAAGGTGCTTTTCCCAGACTGTCTGGGTCCCAATAATATGATTGCTTTAGGGTCGGTCAGCTTGTCTTCTATAACTTGTTCAAGCGCTCTCTTTATCATTTTTACGGTTATATCCGTAAATTTAATACTTTTATTTCGGATATATCCGTGATTTTACCGTTTTAGACGCCCCAGACTTCATTACCTCAAAATTTCCACCTCAAAAACCGGACTAAACAAGTACTCCCGTTTCGTACTTACTTCTACGCACTTGTACCTTTTCCTGATCCTGGCGCCTCGCTGGAAAATTCGTCCATCTGGAGTTTTGAATTGCGCGCCCAGCGGAATTTCTTCTACAAACTTCAAATGTTCTTTTCCCTTATCATATTTGCGCAAAACGCGCAAAAGATCATCTTCGGCGCAACTGCTGGCCGCGGGATTGTGCAGGGATTTTTCTATTTCGCGACGGATGTCCTCCGGAAAGGTGCTCATCCGTAAAAAATCCGCGAGTAAGGCGGAGAACTGCGCTTTCCACTCCTTGCCGTGTGAAGCCACACGATGACCATAGCGATCATAGGTCAGCAAGTGCGCGATCTCGTGGATCAGCGTGTAGAGGAAGGCGTAAGGATTTAGATTACCATTCACAGAGATGCGGTGGTTCTTACCCTGGACAGCGTTGCGATAGTCGCCCAGGATGGAACTTCGCGCACGCGTAACCGTTAGATGGATGTTGTACTCGTGGAGATACCTGGCTACAATCTCATAAGTGCCTTCCGGAATAAACTGCTGAAGTGCATTCAGCGGCACTTCTTTTTTAGCCATTGTCGGTCTTCTTCTTCGTCAGTTTCAGGAGGGAGGTGGTTTCGATAAAGGTGTACACGAGATAAAGACCCATCAGGGTAAACACCGATGGCTTGTTGATCTTACCGTCTGTCAGGAACGCATAACCGAAAACTGCCGCGGCAACAATGAAGAACTTGATCATGAATCCGCCGTAAACAGATCTCAAAAACGCATTGGTGGAAGCGGCTTTCAGTCCGCTCGTAAGCAAATACATAGACACCAGTGTAATACCCAGCAGGAGCAGGTTGCCGCCGACGAGCAGGTTTACATCGAACCCCAACTTCACCAACTGCGCACGAAACAACAAGGCTGCAAGGGTCAAGGTGGTGAACAAACCAAGCACCGGCAAATAAGGTGAGCCTTTGTCCATAGTTAATGATTAACCCTACAAAGATAAAGGCTGTCTCTGTAAAGAAACAGCCTCGCGTCTTATATTCAATTGCCCAATGGTCCAACGGCCCAAATGTTCAATTGCCAGTATTATTTTGCCATTGCATGCTTGAGTTCCTCTTTCCTCGGTATCTCCACCACGGCCGCCTCGCCCATATGGCACTGGCCATTAAACGTAACGGTAGGTTCAATTTGCAGTTTACCCGCGCGGATATCACCTTTAATGGCAGCATTGCCCCGGAGGTTCAGGAGTTCGCGGACAAAGATCTTGCCCGTTACCTTACCCATGATATCTGCCTGCAGGCCTTCCACATCGCCTTCAACGGTGCCTTCAGCGCCGATGACTACGCGTGCATTGCCTTTGATATTGCCTCGTAAGATCCCATCGATCCTAACATCGCCACTGCTGACGATATCCCCGGTGATGGTGGTACCGGTACCAATTAAGCTGGTTCCCTGAGATGAGGTAGACGTTTGTTCGGTTTTGGTTTTTCCATTGAACATGTTCGATTCTTTTTGTGGTTAATCAATCGGTGGATTTCTCAAGGTTCGGTACTTCTAAATTGGTTGTGTCTTTATTCGTTGGCAGGTCGCCCGTCAAAACCTTCTTCACATTGTCCCAATAGGCGTCACGGTATCTTAGCTGCTGCTCCAGGGAATCCACACGCACTTTCATATTCATCATCTCCCGGCGTTCTGCCTGGCTTCCATACCCAGGTATGTAATATTTTAATGGCGTGAAAACGATCAATGCTACCGTTAGCCCAACCAAAACAACAAACATGGTACTCATGGCGATATAAACACTCAAACGGTTGAGTTTGAAGGTGGCAACCTCCTCATACGTGTCATCGTTCATGATGACCAGCCTATACCTATTCCTTAACCTTTGAAGTGTACCCTTCGGGTCGATCAATTTCGCCATTCACCTGGATTTATCTAATACGGCAAAATAATCCAATTTATTGTTGGGGAAACATACCCTTCTTTCATTTCCTGAAATAATATAGTTTTGTATCCTCCGTTTATACTTTAACATAAGGTACATATAAATCAGCCATTTCGAGTCTAACTTTACCCAAAACAGTATATCCTTTGATCAGGCCCCCCAGGTCGCTTCACGGCTGGTTATTTTGCATATGTTTTTTTACGCTATTGTTGGACCTTCGGGCCCAGCCTGGGGCTTCTGTGACCAATCTGCAAAAACCCAAGAAATATGAGCGCCGCATCCTGGCCTCGGAAAAATCTGACCAGGGAAAGTTCAACCCCGTCAAGCGTGCCAATCAAAACCTGAATACCCGCTATAATTTCTATTTCAATTCCGAAAGGAAGATGAACGATATCATGGCCACTGCCAAGAGCCTGTATCGGGACAATTACAGCCTCCTCCTACCCTTTTATAACTATGAACTGGATGCCACGGCATCGCAAAAACAAGAGCTGGATTCCATTATCATGCGCTGTAATGATGCTATTCTGCTCCATGATCT
>REAQ01000145.1 GCA_004294195.1 Sphingobacteriales bacterium
ATCACCGGTGCATCTTTTCCCGCTGCATGGGTCATCGCTTTGAGATAAGTGGCGAAATGATTGGCCTCCGGACGGTCTGATTTGTTCACGACAAAAATATCCGCGATCTCCATCAATCCTGCTTTCATGGTCTGCACTTCATCGCCGGCTTCGGGCACCAATACCACCACCGTAGCATCTGCCAGTCCGGCAATCTCGATCTCACTCTGCCCCACGCCAACCGTTTCAATGATGACAAGATCAAAAGGCAGCGCTTTCAGCAATTCCGTGATCTCAATGATGCGTGGGTGTAATCCGCCAAGAGAACCGCGGGTGGCAAGGGAGCGGATGAAGACATTTGGATGGGTGTACCAGCCCGACATCCGGATTCTATCACCCAAGAGCGCGCCGAGGTGAAAAGGGGAAGAAGGATCCACACATAGTACGGCAATGGTTTTGCCCTGGGCGATGAATTCACCGATCAACCCATCGGTCAATGTGCTTTTGCCTGCCCCGGGAGGGCCGGTGATGCCGATGATGTTTTTTTTATTTCCGGGGGGCAGAGAGCTCAGCAATTCCTCAAAGCCATCGTCCTCATCTTCAATGAGGGAAATACAGCGGGCGATGCTCCTCGTATCCATTTTCTGCGCTGCTGCCAGCATCTCCTGCCAATTCATGGTTGATGTATGTAGTTAAGTTTCTAAATTCGGCCAATTGCCGTGGACAACAAAATTAATCTGAACAGGAATATCACGCTGCTGTTGGTGATCGCCATCTGGGTGGGGCTGCTATGGTCCCGTGCATTGTTGAGTGCAAGTATGGGATTGTTGGTGATCCGCAGCTTGTGGGTGTATCGGTTGGAGTGCTGGGAGGCATGGAAAGCTTCACGATGGCTGCAGGGGCTCAGTTTATTGTTTCTGATCCCGCTTGTCAGTGGCTTGTGGAGCGAGGACCATCGGGTTTGGCTGCAGGTGATGCAGGTAAAAATTCCTTTGATGGTGTTGCCGTTTTGCTTGCCTGCATTTACGCACTTGGATCTGCGCGCCAGAAAAATCCTATTGTGGGCCTTGATGATTTTGCTGGTGCTGAGCATGGGACAATCTGTGTGGTGGATGTTGCGAGATCAGGATCGCAATTATCTCGGCGGTGCCGTCATGCGGGTACCCATGGGTGATGATCATGTGCGGTATGCGTGGTTATTGGTTATCGGTTATGCGTGGTTGTTGGGTTATTGGGTATGGGGTTATGTGAAGAGAAGGTTATTGGTTATTGGGTTATTGGTTATACTGGCCGTATTCATTCATGTGCTGGCGGCGAAGACCGGCATCATAGGGTTTTATTTGGTTACGGGGTTATTTGTCATTCGTTATTTGAAGAACAGGTTATGGGTGATGGGATTATTGATGATGCTGCCGTTGATTGCCTGGTTTACCGTTCCCAGTTTTCAGCAGCGGGTGAAATTTGTTCGATGGGATTTTCAGAATTACTCGAGAGGCAATTATGTGGAGGGGCTGAACGACGCACCCCGGATTTTGAGCTGGCGTGCGGCAACGGAGATCATTCGTGATCATCCCATGGCAGGCGCGGGGGCAGGTGATGCAAGGCAGGCTGTTCAACAATGGTACAGTGTGCATGCACCCTTTCTTAAACCATACGAGCAGTTGCTGCCGGCCAATCAAATGCTGATCTATGGCCTGTATGCGGGGGTTGCGGGCCTACTGGCGGCCTTGTTTGTTTTGCTGATGCCGTTGTGGATGAAACCCCATCGGAACAATATGCTATGGCTTTCCTTTCATCTCCTGGCGGTGCTGGGGTTCATGTACGAGATCGCATTGGAGATGCAGTTTGGGATAGCGATTTACATGATTTTTGGTTTGATGATTTATGCAAAAGTTAAAAATGCCTGATGATTTTTTTAGTTTTGAATTTTGAATATTGAATTTGCGCATGACCAATTTTATTCCCATATTTCCCCTTAACCTCGTTGTATATCCCGGTGAGGATCTGAACCTGCACATCTTTGAACCGCGTTATAAGCAATTGATCTCTGAATGTGTTGGACAGAAAAAGCATTTTGGTATTCCATCTGTTGTTAAAGACAAGATGGCCGAGCTGGGCACGGTGATGGAGATCAGGGAAGTGGTGAAGGTGCACGAGAATGGGGAAATGGATATCAAAACGAAAGGGCTGAATGTTTTCCGGGTGCTGGAAACCATCAACACGGTGCCGGATAAATTGTACAGTGGCGCTATTGTTAAACATATTGTGACTGAAGATGACGGCAATCGTGAGTTGATGCAAAAAGTAATGGCCTCCATCCGTCAGCTGCACGAGTTGCTCAATGTCAACAAGCAGTTTTCCAAGCCGGATGAACTGCTCACCAGTTATGACGTTGCGCACCACATCGGCTTATCTCTCGAAGAAGAATATGAGGTGTTGAGTCTTGAGCGCGAAGTGCAGCGGCAGGAATACTTACGCCGCCATCTTAGTAAAGTGATTCCAGTGGTACAGGAAATGGAAAGCCTCAAAGCTCGCGTGAAACTGAATGGACATTTTAAGAATCTGGGGGGATTTGATTTTAAGTAAATCAGAAGTCAAAAAATCAAAATCTTGTTTTGAATTTTGAATTTTTACTTTTGACTCCTCATGATCACCATCTGTTTTGATTTTGGTAACACGCGCCTCAAATACGCCGTATTTGATGGCGATGTAATGACGCATATACAGATCCTGGAAAAAGGAAGTCCGGAAGAAGTGGCGGCGGCACTGGAACAGCATCGGCCCCATCGATCCATATTATCTTCTGTCATCAGCCATGACCCGCTATTGGAGACCTTCCTCGCGGAGAAAACATTGTTCCATAAGTTATCCCACGAATCAAAACTGCCTTTCACGGTGCCGGTAGGTAAGCCGGAGACAATGGGGGCCGATAGGATTGCGCTGGCCGCGGCGATGGTGAAATTTTATCCTGGGAAGAATAATCTGGTTGTAGGGCTCGGTACGGCCATCACGTATAATTTTATTAATAAGTATAATGAATTTTTGGGCGGAGGGATCTCGCCGGGCATGGAATTGCGGTTGAAAAGTCTTCATGATTATACTGCACTGCTGCCGCTG